>JAEOSP010000737.1 GCA_016840305.1 Candidatus Hodarchaeota archaeon | reverse complement strand
GGGAAATAATCCATCATTTTCTTATCCAAGTCAGTAATAATACCTTCTCGGACCGCAAGTCCGATTATCGCTGACATGAAACTCTTCGCGGCAGAATGAGCAGTAAACACATTATTTCTACCACCATCATTATAATACTTTTCAACAACCAGTGTATTATGACGAACAATAAGAAGACTGCGCAGATATGGCATTTCATCTGCAACAAGATATGCTAGTCTTAGTCGTTGTGGATCGAAACCATGATCTTCTGGATCTCCATAAATCCATAGACTGTCTCTCATAGAATAATATACAGGGAAAGGTAGTCCAATCAAAATAAGACCAATACTAACCCCAATGGTAACTTTCCACGCTTTTTTCATACTAATACTTCCTCTAAGAATAAATACGCCACATTATATTTTGTAAGTATTTTTACATTTATAAAACAATTTTATTCAATCTGTTAGCATGGTTTTCCAAGTTTACGAAAATAAAAAACAAAAGCTGATAGAAGACTATATTCAACGAATGTGGATTTCAGCTAACACTAATTGGATTTTAATTGAGAATTCAGGGTCCATTTCCTGGGAAATTCCAGATTCTCCCAATTCCAATGCTCTATCCCAGTTTCCAGCCATTTTTTCCGTGTGTACGGTTGAGTATAGATTCTCTCCTGGGGAGTTTTTGAGTGATTCCTTTGTCAAATTAGTTCTCCTTATCTTCATATGTGCTTTGTTGAAAATATATGATTTGACATCTTGGATAATTGTGGTTACCTAATCAAACTCGAGGATGACCAAGAACACTTAAATAAATCCCACTTTCATGTATCCCATCGATATCTAGAATCTGATTCACTTCTTCATCATATATTGCTGCAATTTGACAAGAACCAAGCCCTAAGTCTGTTGCAGCAAGAGATAAATGAGCTGCAATGTGTCCCGCATCCAGGAAAATGTAACGATACGCACGTTGTTTGTATTTCCATATCGACCTCTGAAATATCGCTGTCCAAATAAAAACAACTGGTGAACGAGCAGCTATAGTTTGATCCAACGCTGCATGAGCAATTTCAGTACTGTAATTACCTACCTTTACTTGTTCTAGTGCATGATAAAAAATGTTATAATGATATATACCGGGTGGAATTTTTGGAGTATTTTCTTCCGGTTGGTTTCCGACCACGGGTTGGTTAATACACAGGTAAGTTTCAATGGGATATAATGCTCCTGCACTTGGGGTAGTACGAAATTGGAAAGAGCCAGTGTCTCTAGAGATCCCTGTAGATGCCCATAACAAATATGCTAGTTGATGTGTGTTGAGAGGAGTATTGTCAAATTGTCGAATAGACCTTCTTTGATTCAAGATTTTATGTAAGGATTGGAACTCTAAATTATCATTAAGCTCTTTAATTTTCGGTAAGGAAAAAACTGGAACATCACGATATTCTTTATACATTTCCGGTTTATTACGCCAATTAAGAGGACCTCCCCCTAATTTACCACGAATATATTTTGTTTTTTGGAGAAATTCATCCCCAATATTTCTTGAATCCATAAAAATAATTATCACTTAGATCGATTATAAAAAAAATCCTTATAGGTCATTATCATTTTGGGATATGTATTCTAACATCTCTTTTATGACATCCATTGTTAGATCTCTGATTTTTGAACCGTTTTTAGAAGAAATTATATAAAATTTCTTCAACCCCAGCTCTTCACACATATTATTCATTTTTTCCTCAAGATGTGATAGGTTGACGTTTTTTAGAAGATCCAACTTTGATCCAACAAGAAAAAGTGGAGTGTTTGGTTGAGTATTTTTACGCCACATCCTAGTCCACCAGTCTAGATCTTTTTGGAGGGTCATTCTAGATAAGTCATATACTAATAGCCCTCCATGTGAGCCCCTACAAAGAGCAGGATGTAGAGTCCAAAATCGTTTTTCTCCTCCAAAGTCCCAGAATGTGGTTTCAAGATCAGAATGAATACCGAGTCGTGTTTTTATCATCCTAAATCCAATCCCGATCGTCATATCCGTGATAGAATTAAATTTCCCTGTAGTTATACGTTCGACTAAGGTTGATTTTCCTACACCTCCATTTCCTATGACACATAGTTTCAAGGAAGTGGAATTGGAATTGTTGATTATGTCCAAATGGATCAATCCTCTGAATGAATTGTCATCGCATGGATTAGGGTTTGTTTTCTAAGGTTGGGCGTATAATTTGCCTAACTCTATTGACAAAATCTACAATTATAATTTTATCGAAATCCTATCTTGAAACTGGGACTTCGACTCGGATAATGCTCATTTTATGAACATGTTTTTTTACACTCCATATGTTTTTATACCAGAAAAAACGTTATTTCTTCTGGTAGATATGATAACTGGAATAGTGGGTTCGAAGGGAGAATTATTTCCACCAAAATCAATTAGAGAACAATTGGGATTAAAAAAAGGACAGAAAATAATATATCGTGTATTAAATGGTAGATTAATAGTCGAAAAATATATCGAATTAGAAGAAATCCTCTCAAAATCCTCTAAAATTGAAATTTCATTTGATGAGATTAAAAAAGACCGAAAGAAATTATCGGAGGAAATCTCAAATAGATGAAAATTTTTCTCGATAGCTCATTCTTTTTTCCTTTTATTCGAGTGCATGTAAAAAGTGTATCCAAAAAGGAAATAGGAAATCTGCTTCGCAATAAAAATCAACAGATATTTTGTT
>JAEOSP010000736.1 GCA_016840305.1 Candidatus Hodarchaeota archaeon | reverse complement strand
TCAAAGCAAGATTTGCCTCTTCAATCAAGAAGGGGAAATATTGACAAGCTGATAATTCAAGAGTTACAGCAAAATCATCATTAAAATCCATAGACGAGGCTCGATCGCCAAGTATCTTTTTGCGATACTCAGGAACACTAATAAAAGATTGATTATCCCTTTGTTCTACTAGCCAATCTAAATCTTTGATGTACTCTGGTTTCTTCCTTTGGAGTTTCGTAATTATATTTTCATACTTACTCGCTTCTCGAGCTTTGCTGTTTATTTCTTCTACCCCACCATAATTATCAATAAGTTGAATTAGGTCATTGATTAGCGGATTTTCAGGATTTAATAAGAAATCATTTATTTCTTTTAGATTTTCTTCTGGTATCATAAGTTTCTGGCGTAGATCAGACATAATTAAAGCCTCCATCATACCGAGGATAAAAATAGTTGGTTTTCCATTCACTAGTTGCTTATTTAGCAAGATTTGAAAAACAAGCAAACTCATCGATTATAGCTTTTTATTATTATAGGCTTTTGCAGAAAAGTAACTCTAACATTGAATACCCAAAGAATGATTTGATGCATTAAGAGCAAACATTTTATAATAACATCTGGTAACGAGTGTGTGTGTGAAAGAAACAGTATTTAGCACTAACTAAATATTCTAGAATTCAAAATTAAGGATCGAAAATACATGAGTAGACCAACAGCATTCGTAATGATAAATAGTGAAATTGGTGAAGAAGAAGGGGTTCTCCAGTTCTTACAAGATGAACTGAAAGTCGATGAGGCATATGTGGTATATGGAGTGTATGACTTAGTCGCCAAGGTTTCCTCAGATACAATGAAAAATTTAAAAGATATGGTAATTAATCAGATTCGACAAGCGAAAGGTGTTCGTTCGACTCTGACAATGGTTATTGTTAGCAAATAAATGATACCATCTTTCAACAAATTTCAATTACTAATTTTTATTTAAAGCTGCAAGATAAACGTTAGTAGGTTTTCTTTTACCTATCAGAGTAGTTCTTATTCCTTATTACCATTATCTCTTAATTCACGAGTAAGTGGTGAATCAACAGCAAACTTTTGTAGTTCTATGTAGCGATCCATCATCTTCTCCCAATCATGCCATATGTAGTATATGGAGTCTACGATTTAGTGGCAAAAGTATCATCAGAAACGATGAAAGATCTTAAAGGTACGATCAACTTTAACAATGGTTATAGTACGAGAATAATAATCCATATATCATTCAACATATAAATCAACTTAGAATCTGCTGAGTGTTTCTCTGGAAAACTCGGTATTATTTCCTAAATCATACTTTTTTACAAAAAGCGTTTGGAAAAAAACAAAAAAATGATATTTATATAGGTAACAGAAGGCAGTAGAAGTTCTATAAGCATTTAAAGAAAATAAGAAATGTATAAATGATTATTAGCTGAAAAGAATCAGTCATCATCGTCAATGTACTTCTGATAGCTCTCATATAATACTCAACTGGAATTACCTCTGCTAAAGTGGGATAATTCTCTGAAAGCTGTTGGACAACGATATTCTGATCTTCACAATCTGGTGATTTTTTCATTATGAACCAATTTACAGAATCGTTCGACCAATAATTCCGAAATAGAACATTGGAAGAATATAAATTTGGTAATTTTCAGATAATTATAAATAAAGTGGTACTTCTCCTTTCGAATGACGGAGCCATTCATATGGTGACCATATTCTCATTGAATCAAGATTTCCATTCGTCATATTCACATATTGTAGTACTCACTATTCTAATTTTATCTTCTTGCCAATCAGGGTCTTTATTGGTTAATTCAATTTATAATGCGGACATTTTTATCATACAATCTCAAAACACTAAAACTTTCACAAATAATAGCAAAACAAATGCTATTTCAAAAAGAACAGCGGGAGTAACACAACCTGTACAAAAACCAACTATTAATCATTTAGGAGAAGCTTTTGAAGGTTATAATCTCTTCCAATTTCGGGATTTTGATAATCCACCCCCTAATTTTAGAATAACTGATATGGAAGGAGAAATAATAGACGAATTTCAAATAGAAAAAAATGATGGTTATGGCCATCCTATCAATTCCACTACATTCCTGCTAGTTTTCGAAAATACAACATATTTATGGAATAGAGAGACAGGAAGAAATCAGATGTTTAACTTCTCTAGCCACCATGATATCTCCTATAATCCAACAACTAAAACTTTCATGACCTTAGAAACATATACTATTATTAATCCTTATGTTACTATTCCTGGTCACAATCTAATTGATACTTACGCTTTTGATTATGATACCATTCGCGAAATGAATATGGATGGTGAAGTAATATGGGAATTAAACACTAGTTCATTTGTTCCCTTTGAATGGTGGCCTGGAGAAATAACCACAACAGCACATATGGATGTCACACATTCCAATAGTGTCTTTTGGGATATAGAAGAAGATATGATTTACCTTAACTGCCGAAATCTGAATACTTTCTTTAAAATAGATCATAAGACTGGAGAGGTTTTGTGGGGCTTAGGTGAATACGGGGATTTTACTCTTTTCGACCATTATGGCAAACAGCGCCAGAATCTCTTTTATCATAACCATGCACTCAAAAAAGTTGATAATAACACCTTTATTCTTTTTGACAATGATTATTTGAATAAAACGAAGCTAAATAACCATCGTTCACGTCTTCTAGAGATCACCATTAATGAAACTACCATGACAGCCAATATTTCGTGGGTTTGGACTGGATCAGGTGAATATTTTTCAGCTGTTTGGGGCGATGTAGATAGATTACCCAATGGAAATCGTTTTGGTACCTTTGGAACACAGACTCATCCTGCAACAGACATTGGTCCGAGACTTGTCGAGGTGAATGAAACAGGTGATGTTGTTTGGGAAATGTACTTTAAAGGAGGAAATTATGGTATTTTCAGAGCTGAGAGATTTCGATTAAACCCAATTCTTAGTATTCCTGAGGATAAATTGATTGCAATAGGAGATCCTATAACATTATCCTGGCAAACATGGTATAATTTCAGAACAAAACTGAAAATGAAAGGCTCTTATACATTTTATCGGGATGGTAACGAAATTTATGAAGGGGAAGTCGTGTTTGATAAATTCTGGCGCCCAACTAATCTAACATTTAACCTTAATTCACTAAAACAAGGTAAGTATATTTTCAAATTGGCAGTTGCTGATGAGGGAGGGCATACAACTGAAGATACAGTCGTTGTTTATGTTGGTATCTCTCCTTCAGAGACAACATCAAACTCAGTAACGATACCAACAATTGTTATTCTTCTATTAGAATTAGGGATGATCACCACAACGCTAAGAAAAAAAAGAAAATTGTAAATTTATTGCCTCACTATTAATGCTAACGAGCTCTTGGTGAGTAATCTATTTTTCTACACGTCCTCCTGATACAAGGGTACAACAGTTAAAACGATAGCCAAGAATGACCAGTTTTCTCTAGAAGCTCGAAGTATAAAAAAAGACTCGGTCAGTTTCGCTAGCATTGAGGCTTTTCTTCATCTGAAGTTAAAAAGACATTCGTTTCTCTCACGCTAGAGGTGAAAAACAACCCATACAGTCGAAAAAAGTTGAATAGGTCAACTTTTAAGGAAGTTTTCTCTTTGTATTGACGACTAAGATTCATTTCTATATCATTCATTTAGTCATAATAGTTAATTATTTTTTTTTTATTCTTCTAAAAATAGTTATAATTGAAATTATATAAATCTCTTACTCCTAAATTCAAAAAAGGTTGGCGATAAGCTTGAACGATAGTACTAAAAGTATTAATATTTCCAGACATCTATACGATTTACTGAAACAAAAATCAAAAGAAAATAACTTCAAATCAATAGATGATTACGTTGAACATGTTCTTCAACAAATTTTACATGCAGATACTCCTGATAAAATTGATCCGCAGGAAGAGCAACAGATTAAACAACGATTAGAGCGTCTAGGATATTTGTAGGAGAGAATTTTATTGGTTAAACCTCATGGCGGTCGGTTGACAAACAAGATCCTATCAATGACTCAAATTGAACGTCTTCAAGATGAAATTAATGATTTTTCTACGATTCCAATTTCTAGAGAGAAGTATATTGAAATTGAAAATATTGCTATTGGCACTTTTAGCCCATTAGAAGGCTATATGTCAGAGCTAGAATTTGATTCCGTAATTGATTCAAATAGGTTAACAACGGATATCGCTTGGACAATTCCAATGACATTCAACGTTCCTAAGAAAGCTACTGAAAACTTTAAGGAAGATGACCAGATAGCATTGACATATGAGGGAGAAGTAGTTGCGTTAATGGAAATTGAGGATATTTTTATAACAGATAAAAAACGCTGGACAAAATCAGTATTTGGTACAACTGATGAAAAGCATCCTGGAGTTGAGCGAATAGTAAAACAGGATGGGGTTTTATTAGGAGGCGATATTGATTTACTCAAACGGCCTGACGTTCCTTTTAACCAGTATAGGTTAACACCGAAAGAAACACGAGTTCTTTTCAAAGCAAAGGGTTGGAAAACAATAGTAGGTTTTCAAACAAGAAATGCTCCCCATATTGGTCATGAATATGTTCAAAAAGCAGCTTTAACTTTCGTTGATGGAATTTTTATCAATCCTGTTATTGGTAAAAAGAAAAAAGGAGATTTTAAGGATGAGGTAATCCTAGATTCATACCAAGCTCTGATTGACCATTATTATCTTCAGGAAAGATCAGTATTAGTAACTCTATTAACAGAAATGCGATATGCTGGTCCCAAAGAAGCGATTTTTCATGCTATAATGAGAAAAAATTATGGATGTACGCATTTCATCGTAGGAAGAGATCATGCCGGTGTAGGAAAATATTATGGCCCCTTCGAGGCGCAGGAGATTTTCGATGATTTCCCCGATATTGGTATTGTTCCACTTTTCTTCAGATCTTTTTCTCATTGCACAAAATGTGGATCAGTTGTAAATGAAAAAATATGTCCTCATTCAGCAGAGTACCACATAAATTTCAGTGGAACAAAAATCAGAGAAATGCTCATAAGTGGGAAGCATCCACCTGCAGAACAGATGAGACCTGAAGTAGCAGATATTATTCTCCAGTATGATAATCCGTTTGTTGAGTAAGAAGTAATGTGCGAGTTCCAATGGTAAGCCCAAAACTCCTTGTAATAGGTCTTGATTGCGCTTCTCCTGAACTGGTTTTTGAGGAATTTCGGGAAGATTTACCAAATTTGTCAAAAATGGTGGAGAATGGCCTTTATGGGACATTAAAGACCTGTATGCCTCCGATCACCATTCCTGCATGGATGGTTATGTTCACTGGAAAAAAACCAGGAAAATTAGGAATATATGGATTTAGGCATAGAAAAGATAACTCTTACTCAGATATATGGATTACAAGCCCCAGAGATATAAAAGAACCTAAAGTATGGGATATTTTGGGAAATAGAGGGAAAAAATCTTGCTTGTTTGCTATACCACCGAGCTATCCCCCTCCATATGTTAATGGTTGGGTTGTAAGTTGTTTTTTAACTCCAGGTTCGGTGAGTAACTATACATATCCTTCCGAGCTGAAAACAGATATAGAAGACCAAGTCAACTCCTACATACCAGATATTGAAATCCGCACTGGAAATCTGACGGAAATACGCGATCAAACCTTTCAGATGTTAGAAAATAACATGAAAATTATTAAATATTTATTAAAAGAAAAACCGTGGGATTTTTTTGCCTTTGTGGAAATAGGTGTAGATCGGATACAACATGCATTCTGGCGTTATCATGATAAAGAACACCAGCTATACAAACCAGATTCTAAGTTCAAAGATGTTATCCGCGAATATTACAAAGCTATTGACCAGCACATTGGAGAGATTCTCAAAAAACTTGATAATACCTATGTTCTGGTAGTATCTGATCATGGAGTAAAACTAATGCAAGGAGCTTTTTGTATAAATGAATGGCTGATAAGAGAGGATTATCTTGTATTGAAAAATCCTCCTAAGAAACCAACCAAAATATCTGAGGCGGATATCGATTGGTCTAAAACCAAAGCTTGGGGTTGGGGGGGATACTACTCAAGAATATTTTTGAATGTAAAAGGTAGGGAGAAAAATGGCATAATCGATAAAAAGGATTATAGAGAAGAACTAGAAATATTACAACAGAAATTGCGCAATTTGAAAGATCATAATGGTCAACCCATGAATAACTTAGTATTTAATCCAGAAGAAGTATATAGCAATCCAAAAGGTGATTATCCAGATCTCATGATTATCTATGATAATCTTAATTGGAGAGCAGCTGGAACAATTGGTCATGATTCTTGCTATATTTTTGAAAATGAAACTGCTTCTGGCGATGCAATGCATGATTGGGATGGATTGTTTATCCTTTATGATCCAAACAATAAACTCCCGAGGGGGAAAACTAGTGCGAATATTGAGGATATCACACCTACTATTCTTCATCTATTAGATGAAAAAATACCTAAGAATTTAGATGGAAAAGTGATTCAAAATGTTAAATAAGAAAAATGGTTTTGTACTATGGTTTACAGGATTATCTGGTTCTGGAAAAAGCGCTATAACTTCTAGATTAGAACCTAAGATTAAAGCCACTGGAAAAAATGTCGAAATTTTAGACGGAGATGTTGTTCGTCAGAGTCTTACCAAAGATTTAGGCTTTACGGAGGCTGATAGAAAAACAAACCTTGAAAGGATAACATTTGTTGCAAAATTGCTAAGTAGAAATGGTGTGGCGACCTTAGTTTCCTTTATTTCACCATATATATCTGCAAGAGAAACGGCTCGGAAAGAAACAACTAACTTCATTGAAGTTTTTGTAAAATGTCCAGTTGAGGTCTGTATAGAGAGAGATGTCAAAGGAATGTACAAAAAAGCTATAGCAGGAGAAATAAAGAATTTTACTGGCATAAGTCATCCTTATGAAGAACCTCCTAGTCCAGAACTTGTTATTGAAACGGATAAGGAAACACCAGAAGAGAGTGCTGAAAGAATTTTGGATTATTTGTCAGAAAATGGATTCCTTAATTAACACAATTGATAGATAATGATAATTTTGAAAAAATAGTCCATTCTTTAAAATCCAGAAATAATAGTTGAAATTGATTAGGAGATATCGTGATTAAAACTTTTGATAAAGAGCTTTTCAAGTGACGGATGGATAAATAAGTTACTTTCATCTTATCCATCATGAGATCTGTTCCCAATGTAATTATAGATTAAACCAAGGGTTTTTTCTCCCATATGATTACGTCGAACTGGAAGGGAAGTTATTCTCAACTCTTTGTGTTCTTTCTCTTGCTTTCTTTTTCCCTCCATTTTAGCTAATTTCATCACTTCAGGAAATTTACGCATACTATAATCTTACCAAAAGTTGTAACTAAGAACAACTAAGGAAGAAAAATCGCTGGTATGCGGACAGCGACAAAGAGATTAATCAGGAAGAGGAGAGGAAAGAACACGATCACGAATGATAATAGCAGCGTTACGATGAGTATTAACTAATAGATCACAAGCAGGACAAGAGACAAAATCATAAGAAGAAGAAGAAGAAGAACGAGAAAGACGACCAGGAGGAGAAGATAGGCAACCCACATGAGGACCAGAACTAGTATAGGCAGGGTTAACAGAACAAAGAGGAATAGATTTACCAGTAAATAACTCAACTAAAAGAAGGGCACGTGTAAAGAGATCAAAATCATCAGGCATAGAAAGAATGGCCTTAGCTAAGGAACCACGAGTACCACGAGCAGAAAGATGTAAATCCTCGATAACAAGCAGAGAAACATCAGTATGAAAGACAGCCAGAGCAACCAATCGGCCGCATTGACGATGAATTTCACGAAGAAGACGCTTGCGACGTGCATGAACAAAGGATAATTCAGACGAATACTTATCAAGACGATTTTGAAGGAAACGAGAAGGTTTCTTGTGAAAATAACCTTCCCATCTTGCCTGACAACGCTGTAACTTACCTAGAACACCTTCCAAACGTAGATAACGAGTCATGAGGATTAACAATTCATCAGGTAAAGAAATATCCTCAGAAAAAGCAAGAATAAAAGGACCAATGCGATTAACATCAATACCAAGAGCGGAATTAGCAGTGAAATAGGAAGTAGTTTGATTACTTTGCAAAGAGGTGCTTTTCATAAACGACGTGCTTAAAAACATCCAATATTGACCTGTAAAGACTAAATCTACTAGTAGCTTACTACTAGGACCATCAGAACTGCGTAGAATAAGTGAGTTAAGGATTGCTCCATTCGTTAGATATTGCTGTAATTTCTTACTAAAACGAATGCTAGCGGTTAAAGCGGTTTTACGCTGGCCGGGAACCCAAATGCTAATTGTAAATGACCCTTTTGTATTGGCTAATTCAGTCATCACGGTACTACTACCAGGGCGACCCACAACATATTTACTACCCATCAATAAAGACAGGGGGATTAATGTACGACGATTTTTCCTATTTCTCTTTTCTTCTCTAAATGGTTTGATTACCAAATGTTCTGGACAGATTATTCCCTGGTCAATCAACTTCTTAACAGCGGTACCTTCTTGAACATGAGGTAACAGTGCATGTACCAGTATGCCTCTGATCACAGATAAATAACTATATTTTTTAATTGTTTGATTTTGTGCTAATGCTAGCCATTCCTCTACACTCCGAGTAAATCGCTTTAACGCTTTCCAGCGCGAGAAAGTAATTGTTTCTCTAGTGTTCCAGTCATTTATCCATCTCGAAAGACCTTCAGCCAGTAATAAACGATGTTTGTAGAAAGTAGATAATTTTTTAGCATAAGCTTTTTGCCGGTGAGATGTTCTCTCAAGTAAGCTAAATTGTTGAGTAATAGATGCCTGATATTGTTCAATAGCAGTAACTAAAGTTGATCTAGAAAGTGGTGGTAATGAATGTGATAATTGATACTTTTCTGGTAAGTATCGATCAACTGTTCTCCGTGCAGAATGGATTAAATTACGGCTATAATCATAAGCGATGGTTAGTTGGCACTGTAGACTCCATTCAAGGAATGGGGAGCGGCCAAACACCAGCCATTCTATTGCCGCGGTCGGTTCTTCTTGTAAACGAGCGATAAATGTTGTTATTTTCTTTTCTCGATCTAGTGTTCCTTTTGCCGCCGCTAGCATTGTCAAATAAGCCACTTGTCCCAGATTACTTCGATCGTTAAACTTTTTCGCGAGTACCGCTGCTCCTTTGGTTCCTGAATGATTTTTTTGTTCCCGAACAAAATCTAGTGTTTCATCCATTCGGTCAGGGGTGATTTTTTCACCAATTTGCTTTTGCAGGTTACGAACAATGGTATTTGCTTGCTGTTCCTTAGCTCGTCGTTCTTTTCTATCAGTTCCTTCGAATCGTAACCCCGTAGTATATGTTCTTGTGACTGGCGATTGAAGGGTGGACGATTGGCTTGCAGACATCTATTTATTAGTTCATCACACCTTTTTTAACTATTGTCCAGACCCAGGTGAGTGAAAATGATCCATTTTATTTTGTTGTTGTTTGCTTTCCTCGTCGTGATCGATGAAGTTTTCCAGCAAAGCTCGTCAAAACAGCTAGGACATCTTCTACCAATTGTTCCTGTAAAGATGACTGCTGTTTATCTTGATGAGTTATCACTATTTGCGTTGAGAAGAGTGAACAGATTGTTTCTAGAAGTTTCGTTCCAAATCGTGTTAATCTATCATTATAACTGGATACGATCATTGTTGGTTGCAGTATTGGTAGTTCTTGTATTAGTTTTAGTAATCCTCGTCGTTGATCATTAAGTCCTGATCCAATATCAGAGTATTGTTTGACTATTTCCCATCCCTGTTGTTCTACGTATGCTTCTAGATGATCTATTTGTCTGTATAAATCGCTCTTCTGTTTATTACTACTTACTCGTGCATACGTTACTACCCGTGCTTTAAAGCTCTTTCTTTTATTATTTAGAGGTTCTTGATGTATTATCTGTCCTATATGTTCTAATAGACTATTGATACTATACCTTCTATGTCCCCCGACTGTTCTGTAATTTGACTTAAACAGTTTTTTTCTATCCCATACTCGTAACGTACTTGTTGATACTCCCATCATCCTCGCGGCTTTTCCTATACTTATATACATCCTCTTTCTTCCTTTTCTCCCTCCTGTACAATTTTTCCTAATATTTTTTTAGCTGTGAGCTAACGGTGGAAAGCATTTTGTATTTTTCTGATTGTGATTATTGTATATAACAATATTAAACAAAAAATGAGGATTATCTTGGAAGGTACCACTTAATCAAGAGTATTTTCATCCAGCTCTCTTTGGAAATCCCAATTCTTTCTGATTTTCTTCAAACTGAAGACGGTAACTGGGGTAGCTACTAATAATCCACCTAGAATCAATAATATAGAACCATATTGTGAATTAAAATCACTGGTTTTTTTGTAAATAACTATAATATTCTGGATATTATCATCATTTTCTACTATTAATTCAATTACATTAGCTTTGGAAGGTAAATCATTGAATGATAAATTGAAAGTGTTCTGCTGCCATTGAGGTAGAAACTCAAACGATTCTTGATAGAACTCTTGACCATCTACAATGATGTTAATTTCCCCGATAGATGTAGCTTCTTGCTTGAATGTATTCCAAGTTGAAAAATTAAGCCACATATCTCCCCGATTCAAATCAATGGATTGATTATGGATGATAAGAATAGGTTTTTCATAGAATCTCTCAACACGATGCACCCAGTAATATGTATTATTTTTTCCTGGAATATACATCTCCCAAGCAATTTTACCTTCTTTTGTGACTTCTGTAACAATAGGGGGATTACGCAAATTCAGGATTAATCCCTTATTCCCAAATATCCCTAATGTGTTTCCATCTGGTAATCGATCCGAATCTCCTCCAGATTCGGGTAGGAAATAAGTATCATTATTTGGTATCCATGACCATATTTCTCTCATAATGTGGTTTTCTTCATCTATTTCAAATTCCAAGTGTCGTGAATGGCCAGAAGAATTTTCCAGTGTCATTGTAGATGGATTTGATTTATTATATAGATCATTATCGTACAAAATGAATCGGCTCGTATCTATACGTTCTAGACTATGAGGATGAGCAAAAAGGGTATTGACCTCTTCTCCTGCTTTATTTATTAGAGTGAAGTCTCCACCACGGCCAGCATCCCATATTACCTCCTTAGACGTGTAGTTAATCTTCAGTATAGTATCTTGGTTACGAACACACAAATAAATCATTTCGTTGGACTTATCCCAAACGAAGCTATTGGAATGCATCCAATCAGCTCCACCTCTGAAAGTTTCATTTAATCCCAAGCTCGCATGGCGTGTATAATTAAAGGGAAAATATATTCGGGGATCCCATTGCCAAATTAATTCACCCGCATAATTATATTCAGATAAATAATCATAAACCACTTTTTTCCCATCCCAAGTTTCATTGGACCAGACATAGTCTAGTACCATAAAAGTCTCTGTAACAGGATTATAATCAATTTCATGATGTCCAGCAGGAACTACCAAAGTTGCTAATGTATTAGTTTTATAATCCCATAATTCCATAAAGCCCTCTTGTCCTCCCATCATAATTGTGGTTGAATTTATGAATTTATGAATTGAATGCCCTGAATCATCTAGTTTTGCAACAATTTTACCTTTATGATTGACAATAACAACAGAACCAGCACCAATAGACGAACTATGATGTTCCCCAATACGATCAGGCTTGATGGTTATGTCAAAGACTGGAAAAAGGGTTAATCCCCCTTCAATATAGAGATCTTGTTCGTCTGTAGAAATTTCAATTAAAGGTCCAGCAAAAGTGCTTGGTATGTAAGTATCCATTACAGTTGCACTGACAATGAGCACTATTTGGGAAACTTTGATCACCTCATTAAATGGGCCTTCATATTTTAAATCTCCTTTCTGAAAAGCTGATAATGGTGTTGCATCTTCCTTCAAAATTTCAGTGAAAGCTATGTAACTTAAATCAATCAAAATTCCGTAAGAATCTGGTGGATTAGTTCCAATTTCGACCCTGAGAGAGTCGTTCCCAATGAGCCACCACATATCATAAGTGGAGTTTTCAACCCGAAAATAAACTACTATCTCCCAATCTTTTATCAAATCTAGTATGTCTGGATTGTTATCTGCCATCCATTGGCTAAAAGAAAGGAAAATCTCCCAATCATTCTCTATAGAAAAAGTTCCATTTTCTAATTTTTCTTTTAAAACCGCTTTATTATTTATTATGTGGTCTGGAGCATTATCTAAATTAAATGGTGTAGCTTTTTGTCCTAGTTTCATAACATTAGATAATATGAAAACTCCTGGAACTCCAATTACAATAATCGTAATACTGATAGCTGCAATGATTTTCCTTGATTTTCGCATGATCATTTCACATTTGGAACTTTATGATATTAATTTGTTGTAAAAATGAACTAGTGGTTCGTAATAGTTGAATTCAATAAATCGTTGAAGTAATGAATTAATCGTTTCAATTCTGATTTAAAAACAGGGAGAAACTTGATAAATTATGAATTTTATCAATTCAGTTTGTTAAAAGCATTTAAAGCACATATCCATACTTTTCTGCAATCTCCCTAGTTGAATTTATGATATCCTGTTTTTCTTTTTTTGTGAAATTAGCTTTATAATAAGTAGGCTTATGTAAAGTCTCATAATAATGCTTTTTTACTTTTTGAAACTTTCTTTGATCCAAATCTATATGACCTATAATTTTATCGATCGTTACTTTAGGCGATTCACAGAGATCTTCATATCTTATGATTAAGCTTGCCTTTGAAAAGCTGGAATCTGTTTGCAATTTCTTATGGATGAATGAATATACTTCTGTCCAATATTTTGCCCAACCTTTGATATACGTGTCTTTTTGTTTCCATAGTCCACGAATTTTTTGAACTTTTTCAGAATTATCAAAATTTATGCAATATTTCGCAGAACCGAACTCTCTATGTCCTATTATTTTTGTCCAATCTAGTAATCTTGCGTTTTCGTGTTCCAATTCTCTAAGTACTCTGTCTTGTTTTGCTAAAGATGCAATATGATTGAATGGGTTCCGTATAAGTATAATGAACTTCACGTCAGGAAATAATTTATGTAAATAGTCCACTCTAGACACGTTGTAGTTGTTTTTTGTAACGTAACGACTTGCATGCTGATTAATTAACAATTTTTTTATATGGTTCGGATAAAAAACTTCGAATTTAGGGTTTTTTGATTTGTAATTGAGGATATTAGTGATTGCTTCATCTTGGTAATTCTTGAAAAATTGTTGCCAAATAATTTCTTCAACCGCTTCAGGGCTATCTTGTGTCACTAAAAGTCCATCTTTATGTAATCTTTCAGTGGGAGATTTCATAACTGGTGTATAACTGGCAATTTTTTGAACAAAATGAGGAGCATAAGGTAAAACCATATGAAAATATTTGTGTGTCGCTACATCAGGATGTTGGCTAAGCATTTCTAAAGTAACAGTTGTTCCGGCTCGTGCTAGTCCTGTAATATATATCGGCCGATCTATAGTCACTCTTTTTATTTTGCTTTTTAACCAATAGGATTCTACTGTATTCAATGAATTTGCTAAGCGCTGAAATTCATTAAAGAATTTTACTATGAAGTACATTGGTTCAGGGAATTGAAATTCCTTATGTTTCTTGGTTTCACCTTTCACAATTCTCATTCTTGTGTCCATCTCTGCCAAAAAAATTTCTTTATAATGGATTTGTACAAAGGATCATAAATCGAGGGGTGAGAAACTCGAAATTCTTTAGGATGTAGATGAGGAAATTTACTTGCATTACATTCTTACTAACAAGTATGCTTGATTTGATCACTATAACCATATTTTGATGGCTCTAAGATCATTAATAGGTGTTTTTGTAGTTAATTTCAAATAGTTATACCTGAAAGCGACGTATAGACTTCTTTGTGATTCTATCTCCTTAAATTATTATAAATTAATAAAAAAGGCAACATAAATTGGATTTCTCAATTATTATCGGACTTATAATTTTAGGTTTGTTAGTTGGAATTATCATAAGTCTTATAGGAGTAAGTGGATCGGTTTTTGTAATCCCAATTCTTATGTTCGTTTATTCTTCATCAATTTATGCTGCAATCGGAACCAGTCTTTTTGTAGACATGATCAAATTTGTCAGACAGAAATCAATCCTGAAAACTGAAAAAAAGGAGGTCATTTTCGTTTTCGGTGACCTCTCTCTGGTACAAAGTTAAATAATAGAATAACCCAAATTTAAATGGGAATGCGAGCCAAAAAACAGATACAACCTCAACTGACAATCAGAATTCAAATGAAATCTCGACCCATTTTTATGGATTTATGTACACGTGCTAAAAACTTGTACAATTATGCTACATATCAGGTACGACAAGAATTCTTTACCAATGGGAAGTGGTTACAATATACAACTATTTATCATCAATTAAAACATGAACCAGTGTATCTGGTATTAAAAGAGATCTCTGATAGCTATCTACCTCAACAGGTTCTCCGTCAGGTTGAACAAAGCTGGTGGAGCTATTTCAATGCAATAAAAGCCTAGAAAAGAGACCCAAGTAAATTTCTAGGACGGCCTCGTCTTCCTGGTTACAAAGCCAAAATCGGTCTCCATATGCTTAGCTTTCCAAGACCGCGGGTACGAATCCGAGGAGCAAAAATATTGTTTGCACGCAATTTAATGACTCGTGGATTTCCCATGTTTCCAGTGGGAAACTTACCCATAACAGCAGAAACCTGCTCTGGTGCACGATTAGTGCCTTTTTATGACCGCTTTGTGGTTGAGCTGCTGTATAGAACACAAATACAATCGTTTTCCTTAAATAATGAACATTCTCCAAGGGCTATTGGTATAGATCTTGGGCTTACCAACCTCGTAGCTACGTCAGACGGCTTACTCGTCAAAGGCGGGGTAGTAAAAACCATAAATCAATGGTACAATAAACAATTAGCTTATTATAAGTCATTAGCAAAAAAACACAATCAACAATATTCTACCAATCGAATGCAACGGCTGCATCGTGTTCGTGCAAATAAGATTAATAATTGCTTCCATCAAACCTCACGAGCGATAATTAACCACTGTTTAGTGAACAATATTAACACCCTGGTCATTGGTTACAATACTTTTTGGAAACAGCATTGTCAGCTAGGAAAGCGGATTAACCAATCATTTGTCCAAGTACCCTTTCATAAATTTCTTCATATGCTTGAATATAAAGCTAAACTAGTAGGCATTGCTGTTATTCTTGTATCAGAAGCATATACTTCGCAAAGATGTAGTAACTGTGGAATTATCGACAAAAAAAATCGTAAATCACGAGGATTGTATCATTGTCGATCCTGTGGTCTTCGTCTTAACGCCGATCATAATGCGGCCCTTACTATCCTTCAGCGTTTACCTGTTGATGAAAAAGTAGTCCCTAAGATCAGTTCAAACCTTGTTTGTTCTGATCTGCTGGATAGGGGATGTGTGACTCATCCCGTCGTGGCTCAAAAAACTTAGCTGTTTTTTCTTTGTCCGACAAATTCAGTCATGATTGGAGCTTCTTTCGTTACGACATCTTTTTTTCGAAAGGGACAAGTTAATTTGAGCATAAGTATTCTATTAATTATCTGTGCTCTAATTGGATCGCAATTGGGTGTACTCGTTGCTGTAAATACTGGTGAAGCTTCTTTGAGTTATACTTTATGCTTTATTTTCATTTTGATTGGAATTCTGACATTAATTAAGAGCATAAGAAAAAATTATGGTAATGAAGTTGATACAGACCCACCAGAACTCCTTTTCAAGTCAAATTGGCAAAAAGGGCTGATTATTTCAGTTATAGGATTGTTTATTGGGTTGATGAGTGGAATTTTTGGAGCTGGAGGCGGAATGATGATTATGTTAGTCCTTTTAGTTATTTTTCAATACCCTCCACATACAGCTATTGGAACTGCCACCGCAATCATGGCAATCATAGCACTATCTGGTGTGATAGGGTATACAGTACAGGGATATATCAATCTATAATATGGTATAATTATCTGTCTTGGTGCAATTATTGGGGGTAGTTTCGGTTCAATGTTTACTCATAAGCTGAATGAGAAAACCTTACTGAATTCCATGGGGTTAATTTTTATAACAGTGGGTTTCTCAACATTAATATTGCTATTATTTATTTGATTAAATTTCTCTCTATTGCAGGAGCTTGATCATGTTGTCTCTCTAATTTCTCCCTTGGTTTTTCAATCAACTTTTAGTCTATTTTCTTTCTCCCATCATCCTGATATACTCTTAGCTACTCCTAATGGTGTTACTGCCTTTTTCTTTTCTAATACAACCATTATAGATGGATCTGAAGAGGAGACAGGATATCTTTTTTAGGAAACGCAACAAGACTTTAATTAAAATTAAACTTTTTATGATCCTTTTCGAGACAAGAGAATGGTATTTCCAATAGTAGACAGCATTCTAGTAACTATTCCTGCAAAAAACATTCTAAATCTCGATAGAAATGAAACCTTTCTTCTCGATAGGTTTTATGTTAAAGATAAAGTACATTTTAATTTCAATGAAGTAAAATTATTTACGGAAATAATTTGTAATAAAATTAATAATACTAAGATTCAGGCATAGATCACAACACCAATCAACATTTTTCTTGTTTTCCTTTCCGAATTCATTTTAAGCATTGAAACCAACAAAGTAAATGAGCTGTATTAAATTGATGGTAATAAAGTTCAGGTTAATAAAAATCAGCCTTTATTTTTCATTAATAGTTACCCTGATTTATTCAAGCTTAATGTTACCCTTTATATCAAACAATTTAGTGCAAGAGGGAGTATTGTTTGAAAGTTCCAAAAAAAAATACTTGAATTCCGTACCCTCAGATTATTTCAGATCAGAATTACATTCAAATAATATAACACCAAATATTGACTACTTAAACAAAGTTGATAATCTATGGCTCCAAATAGAGCTAAATTTAGGCGATGCTTACGTAAACTCAATTGTAACTTCTGATTCACTCTGGTATACTTCTGGTGATAATGCTCTTGGGCCACCAGACGGAATTTTTGCTATAATTTTCCCAGATTATGGTAATGGGTATCTTACTCTTGATATGGGTGAAGGAGAGGAGATTATTGATGATAATGGCAATGATTTTACTGTAATTGCAGATGGAGGTGAATATTCGGTTTGGATTGGAAACAATCTTGAATCTTCATTCATAAAGATAGGTAATGGAATTGGAAATCAGAGTTTCGATCTTACTGCGGTGAACAGTACTAATGTTAGATATTTACGAATAGTTTATTATTCAGATGCCAATGTGGCACTCGATGCTATTGTCGCAGCAAATTATAATGAATTGGAAAGTTCAACTTTTACTTCGTCATTAACAACAAGTCATAATAAAACCCCTTTTCCTTTGGTTATACTAGTGATGGTTTTCGGATTACTAATTATAGCAAAACGAAAATAACCATTTTCTCGAATAGAAAACACAATTAGATTAAACAGGAATCTATCATCATAAATAATGAAAAATAAAAGCCCAAATCTCAAGGAATGGTTTGAAAAGATTCACTAATGTTCTTATAAAAATATACAAGCTTTTCATCATTTTCGTGACGCCTTTGATGTTACTCCCTGTTCTGCACGTGGAATACTGGTTAACACACATACCAATGCTGTCTGTCTGATCCGTGATAAAAAATTATCGCACTTTTTCCCACTTTCCTCCCCCCTTCGATGTCCACATTGCCAGTGATGGTTTCTTCTTCTTCCTCTGTTGAGTAAGCGTAAGCAAATTTGCTCAGAAGAAACATTAAACTCAGTAACGATACCAACAATAATTATTCTTCTATTAGGATTAGGGATGATCACCACAACGCGAAGAGAAAAGAGAAAATTGTAATTTAAAACATTTTTATCGTCGAAAGCCCTCAACTTTGTCCCAATCGTGCCAGACAATTGGTGCTCTTTTCTGTTGTCGTGGTATTTCGGTATTAATCGAGTAAGCTACGGCATTACTTAAAGTACGACGGCTTATAATTTCAGTACTTATAAGTGGAATTAGAATAGTAACAAATACCCAGAAAAGAATGAAGTCTAAGCTAATATTTGTTTGAATCTGAATTGAAAAACTGATGTACCATGCCAATAATTCTGATCCAATTACACCATTAATAATTCCAATTAACACGCCTGTTGTCACAAGAAGTGTTGATTCTACTAATAGGGTTTGGAAGACCTCACTAGGTGTCAATCCCATTGCTCGTAAGATACCTAGTTCTCTTTGCATATTCAAATTTGACATTAATATACTTAAGAATTGTGTAAGAGCTGCAATAAGAAACGTATAAATGATTATTAGCTGAAAAAAAACAGTCATCATCGTCAATGTACTTCTAATAGTTTTCGCATAATGATCAACTGGAATTACCTCAGCTAAAGTAGGATAACCATCTAAAAGCCGTTGGACAACGATATTCTGATCTTCACTATCAGGTGATAACTTCATTATGAACCAATTTGCCGTATCGTTCGACCAATAATTCTGAAATAAAACATTTGAAGCATATAAATATTGACCATGTTGGAGAAAGGGATTCCCTGCTGTAATCCCCATAATTTTAAGATTAATACTTGAATTTGATGATACTTGAACCGATAAGTTGTCACCGATTCGCCCACCTATCCTATTAAGAAGAATATCACTAATTATTACTCCTTTTCCTGCTACATCTAACAACTCAGGGAGGTCTGCATCAAGTGGGCTTATCATTGTCTCATTAAAGAAATATGTAAAGGAGGAGGAGTTTATTCCGAGCACATATCCTTCAACACTACCAATTCTGGTTCTTTGCTGCTGGATAAATTCAGCTTTTTCAATATTAGGATCATTCATAACTAGTTCATTAGCGAATGCTAATGAAACTTGGGCACTATCAGTAGTTCTTGCTATAACATCAATGCGTCCATATCGTTCTTCATAGTAATCAGGCACAGCTTCAATAATACCAGCAGAAGTGATACCTAGAATAAGAATAAATGAAAGAGAAAGGCCTGTTACCATGGTTGTAATCATTGATTTTTGGGTCTCCCTACCGATATTTCGTGTAGCAATAATTCTGGGCACAATTCCATGCCAGATCATTAATTTCTCCCCTATTTTAGGTATAACACGTATTACTCCAGTCTCGAGGAGAAAAATTCCTAGAAGAATAGATCCAATAGCAAATGAAGGCCAAGATATTAGTTCAAATGATAGGAAGCCACTAGTACTGATTGAAGTTGTTGTTATATAGCCAAGAATAACGAATACCACCCCAACCATTACAGAATATAGCCAATATCTGGAGGAAGACTTTTCTATCCTAGTTTTCGAGTGAATGTTCTGAATTACAGGTAGGGTAATCGCCTTGAAAATAGGATATAAACCAGCTACTAATGTGATGAAAATTCCACTGATATAAGCAAAAATTAAGGAAGTAGGTTTTATTACCAATACACCTATCTGTATTTTGGAGAAGTAGAAATTAAAAAAAAATGCTGGAAAGAATGAGAAACCTATCCCTATAGGAATACCAAGAAAACCAGCAATCCCCGCATAGATTAACACTTCTAAACTAAGAAATTTAACAATCTGACGATTAGAAGAACCTATAGCTCTTAGTATACCAAATTCTTTCGATCTCTCTCGAATGTTCATCGAAAGTACGTTAGTAATAAATAGAAATTCAACAATAAATGACATTAAGAGAATGAAAATTAATGCAATTTGAAAAGATCTAATACCTAATATTTCTGTATCACTTATCGAATTCTCTCGAAAAACATTATAATTTAATCCGACGAAATCCTGTAGCTCTTCAGCAACACCATTGATGTTGATAAAATCTTTAGCCATCACAGCTAGATGATAGTTTAAAAAGAATTCATCTGTGAATAAGCTAAACAGATAATCAAAATCGATAAGTATAAAGAGAGAACCGATGTAATTACCAAAATCTATTTTATCGTCCATCACACCTAGAACGGTAGCGTTAACCCTCTCATAATCAAAATGTTCGATTTCAGGTAGTAAGAGTTTATCGTTCAAATTTATATTGAGTTCGTTTGCAATGGAATCTGAGATTATTATATCCCCAGGTTTTAAGTCAAGATTTCCTCCTTCAAATAGATCGGACTGTTTTAGATGGGTAAAATCGGGGTGTAATTCAGTTTTCAGACCGTAGAGAATAATATTATTTGTCAGATTAATGAAATGTTCTGACGAATTTTTAATTACTGTAAAAGCAGCTGCAGGACTGACAATAGCTACTCCTTTAAAGGATTTTACGGAATCTGATAAATTTTTAATGGCTTCTATCGTTGTTTTTTCTGTGGGATGAATAGAAATGTCAGTAAAATTATCTCCACGATGACGTCCGATAAAATCAGCATATAACGAATCGATCGTAATAGCTAATCCAGTTTGAAGTCCAACAGAAACAGTTATTGCTGCAATAATTAAATATGTGCGAAATTTATGACGGGTTACGTTTCGCCAAGGAAGTGTGAAAGACATAATGAATTCACTAAATATTACTGCTAAATCTAAAAGAAGGAAGAATCTCTTGTTTTTAAAAGTCTAATGTTATTATTTCGTTCAATATCTTTACTAAGGGGGAATTAAAAAAAATCAATTTGAGGAAAAAAAAAATTATTAGCGAAAAAGATAAGCGATAAATCAGGATAAAGGGGTGCATATATGCCCTACAATAAATTCAGAACCCTCTTCAACTAATTATCAGATTTTTCTCATTCTTATCAGATGTCCCATTCCTTCAGATAGACAATGAAGAACTGTTTATACGGATTCTCTAGAATATTGAAAAGAAAGACGCGATTACAATAGAAAGAGTATTCAAGAGAGAGTTAATATTTCTGTAAGCAAAATTAAAACATTTTTCTGGTTATTCTATAAAATGTGAGTCTACAAGTAAAAAAAAAAGAGGGGGAGAAGAAAAACTATCTTATTTCTTCTTTCTTCTAATGATTTGGAATGCTGTTAAGAACAAGATTCCAAAGAAGACGCTAGCGAGATCAAACGGAGCTCCACCTGCATAATCTTCAGGATACATTACACGAGGATCTGCTGGGTGCATACCCCAGATTGGGTTCTTTTGGTTTAGATAGAATCCTTGATGACCCCATCCAAGTACCTTCTCAAGTCTACCCCAGGTAGAGCCATTGATTTCACTCATGAAGGGTTGGATAGCTACATTTGAGTCGATAACATTGATCTCTCCGGTGCTCAGAGCTGCAACGGCTGCTGCGGCTGTAGAAATGAGTTTGACATTAATTGTTTCGATCATGTCATCGTTAGCGGGGTAGTCGGTGTTTTCACGTAATGAACCATCGTAATAGGGGTTTAGAATCATTTTAACCTGACTTTCGGTGACATCTGAGGCACCTACGTCCCACATATAAGGACCAGAGCCCAAGGGAGGGGCTTCAGTGGTAGTAGCATCAGTTGGCCACTCAGTACTAGGAACTAAGCTCATTTCTGCCTCTGATAAGATTGATACACCGCCTAATAAATTTTCTGCGTAGCAGTTGTAGTCATTGAATGTGAACTCAACTGTGTTTTCATCAATTTTTACAACGTTAGATGCATTCAGCCATGTACCCAAATCCGTACCACCAACGGATACAGTGTCTGGGTTGAGGAACTGCTTAAAGGAAAAAACAACGTCGTCAACAGTTAAATCTGAACCATCATTGAATTTAATGCCATCTCTGATATCCATTGTATACACCAATCCATCAGCACTCACGGTCCAACCATCTTCTGCAATAACACCATAATATTTCAAGGGATCTGCTGGGTAATTAGTTATGAGGCCTTCAAAAAGCCCACTATTACCTATCCCTGCAAGCCAGTCATAGTAGGAACTCACTCTGAACGGATTCGTGTTTTTCAAATCACCTGGAGTTTGAACAGTTATCGCGCTTGCCGTTTCATGAGTCCAGTTGGCAAAGTTGGGATAATCGTAACTAAATGAAACTCCTTTTAAGTCTGGATCTAAAGCCCACAAGTCCATAAGTTGTAACACAATGTAATAGGGCAGATTATCATGGAACCAATTTTGAAAATCGCTTAAGGCTTCTACACGATCGGCTAAAGCCTTTTCTGACAAAGATTTTGTAATCAAATCATTACATGTAGGATCATCGATAAATCCGATGTTATATCCTGCAGGGGCAAAATTGTCTTCCCCAAACCATTGTGAGACATCAGCTTGAGGGGATCCAGTCCAGCCAATGAAGAAGGCATCGTATCCACCGTGTGCATAATCAAAACCTACTTTATCAATTGGTGGGGTAAATACACTTACTGCTACATTCCAGTTGGCGTACTTGAGTGTCACGTCGATACCGATTTCTTGCAACGTTTTGGTGATTAACGCAGCCCATTGCATCCTATCGTCACGTGAGGTTGGAGCCATGATTGTCATGGCGAAGTACCCTTTTCTATCTTCATCGTCCTCTGCACTGTCATTGTATCTGTAGCCAAAAGCAGCTTCCATTTCGTCTAGCGCTTTTTCTATACTGAACTCTCGAGCTTGAACGCTATCGTCGTACCCACCGACGTTCCTTTCAATGGGAGTGGCAAGAGGTACACCTTGACCTAGCAGTACGCTGTCAATGATTTGTTGTCGAGGAATTGCATAATCTATTGCTTTCCTAATATGTAACCGATCCTCGGGGGTAAAGTCGTCAAAAAACTCTTCTGGTGTCATTCTTACACCAGATGTCGTTGTTAAGACGAACATACTACCGACCAAAAGGACCAAGATTACAGTCAATTTTAGTTTTTGCATTATTACTATCTCATATATTTTTTGTGTGTTTCAAGACTAACGTCTTGAACACAAAAATTATCATCTGTTTCTTTATAAGTATATTGTCGTGTAGATATGGACTCAGCACCATAATCATCAACTCATCAACAAATTATCTTTACTTCATACACCAAAATCCTTTAATTAAATTGCAAAGCAAGCCACATTCACTTTATTTCCTTCTGAAAAATGGCTTCCAATTATGATAGGTGAGAACTGATGGATAATGAAATTAACACAAAATCTAGTGACTTAAGAATTTTCTGGATACTAATCATTATTACTGCTATTTCAGGAATATGGGGGTTTAATAATCCAGGCAGGTTATCACAGATAACTGGAATCCAATTACTAGATATAAGAATAGATTCGCCTTTCATCCTTATTGTGGTGCTATTTATTTCATTAATAGTCTTAATACTCGGTATTTTATCGGATTGGAAATTTCAAATTGGATCTAACATAACGATTCATTCTAGAGAAATATTACTCTTTGGAAGTATCCTTGTTTTCTTAGCTGCTTTCTCTTTTTGTGGACTTGATGTGGTGTTATTCTTTCTTTATTACTACGAAATTCTAATCTTTACAATTTACTGGGTCTTTAGTACGACTATTATACCCGCTTTAATAATAGGTTTCATCACTGTTATATTTCTTTTTTCTGGTTGTTTATTAGTTTTCAGAAAGTCAGACTTGAAAATTTTCAGATGGACAATATCTGCTGACCAATCATCTAATCTACTTATTATAGGAGTCGTTTCACTTCTACTATCACTTCTTTTTGCCAGCTTAACTCAACCTAATTACGAAGGCTTTCTCCCAACTATCCAAGGTCTTCCTTTTGGTTCTTTAGTAGAAGATGCTCTTTCTGGTTATTATCTGAATCAAGAAATCTATCTGTACCCCCTAGTTATCTTCATTTGTGCTTTTTACTTCCTGAGAATATCTCTGAACAAACCTTCCTCCCCAGTTGTTACAGCAAATTTCGTGGAGTCTATTGGTAAAGCTTATAAGAAAGTGCAAAGAGCTTCTCAAGGGTTTCTCCTTTTCATGATATTTTTAACGGTACTATTCTTTATTTTGCTTGGGATAGAATTTATGATAGGTCTTGATAGAACCTTACAATCGCTTTTTGAGTTCCAAGCTGATTTATTTAAAGGAATCACGATAATCCCTGGAATTAAGATTGGCGTAGTCCCACTTTTAGTCCTATCTTTTCTCATCCTTTGTTTAATTATCTTACCTAGAGCCATTAGACCATTTATCGATGATAGAGTTCTTAGGTACACATTACGAAGACTTCTCACTATTATTCCAATATTCATCGGTGTTTCAATGATCAGTTACGCTCTGATGGTTACCACAGGTAATCCTATAGAACTAATGATGTCAGCGTACACCTTTCCAACAGGCAGAGCAGAATACAGAGATCTTTTAACTCGGATTTATGGTCTGGATGCTCCCGCACAGACACAATGGTTTAATTGGTTCTTTCATTTCATTATGGGAGACATGGGTAATTCCATGTTTGGAGGTGCACATGTGGGTACTGCAATTGCTGAAAGGGTTGGGCCCACATTATTAATCAGTGTCTTCCCTCTGATCTTTACTCTCTTAATCGCTATCCCCATTGGTGTTTACGCTGCTTTAAAACAATATTCTAAAACTGACAATGTTATCTCTATTTTTGTTGCAGTGGGACTGTCTGTTCCTATATTTCTATTTATTATTGTCTTAATCATACTATTTGCGTATTATATTCCAATTTTACCAGCTTCGGGTATGTCATTAGACCTAGATACTGCTCAAGCAGTCACAACGTTGTACGCTCGAACATACTTTGAGACATTTGTTCAACAACTTTTTTCGTGGGAAACTTGGGATCTCTTCTTCCATTTAGTCATTCCGATAGTAGCTATCACCACGATTTCGCTCGTTCTTTACGTCCGATTAATAAGATCTGGATTACTAGAAGTGATAAGACAAGACTACATTTTATCCGCCCAAGCATATGGTTTTCCACAAAGAACAATAATCTGGAGGCATGCTCTTCAAAATGTTATGATTCCTATTATAACGTATATAGGCCTAAGCATTGGTGGTCTGCTAGGAGGAGCTCCCATAACAGAAACAACTTTAGGGTGGCCTGGCCTTGGAAGGTATGCAGTAGGACGGTTCCTCCAATATGACTACCCAGTCGTCATGGGTATAATCATGATAACAGCGATGATGATATTACTTGCGAACCTTTTTACGGATATCCTTTATACAGTCATTGATCCAAGAGTTACCCTTTAACAGCTTATTATTATAGAATTGAGGTCATTAAAATGATGCAATCGCGAACACAAAGAAGAAAAAAGAAAATGTTAAGAAAAAAATATAAAACAGCAGAAGAACTTTCAGGTAGTCAACTTGCCATTGCTTTTCGACGGTTCAGGAAGAATAAGGCAGGGGTGCTTGGATTAGTTCTCTCAGCTGGTGTAATCCTCCTAGCAATCTTCGCCGATGTTCTCGCGCCTTATGACCCAACTACGTATTTCTTGATACACTATCCCGGTTATGTCCCTTCATATCAACCCCCTGGTATAAACGAAGGGGCAGAAATGTTTGATATTACAAACAGTATATTTGATGGTGGTTTTGAATACGAACCAATTTTAAGTG
>JAEOSP010000735.1 GCA_016840305.1 Candidatus Hodarchaeota archaeon | reverse complement strand
CTTCTTCAGTTTGGACTCAACGACGGTCATCATCCAATTATTAGAATGGGAAAAGCTATTAAAAACTCCTTAAATCGTCTAAATAGAGATTTAAAAACTACGATACCTTAAATGAACCCAATATAACATATTTCTCTTGAAAGCATGTTCAAATCATGATTTTGTACCTGTATAAATAGGATTTTCAGGTGATCAAAAGATGACAAATCCGAAGCATCAATTACAACTGTATTACGAACAGCAAAAAACCTTGATTGAGCAAATAAAAATATTACGACAAGATTTACAAAAGGAGCAGAAATTAACTACTCAATTTCGGAAAAAACGGGATCGCTATAAGAGTGAGAGGCAGATTCTTTTAGAAAAGGCAATCCCTGATACGGAGGAACGTGACTCTCAAAGAGAAACCATTGAAAAATTACGGAAACGTAAGGAATTTCTTCGTAGACAGTCAAAAAGATCAAGTGGAGCATCGTTTAAGATTTTAACCAATGAAGAATTAGAAAAACTAACAATAGTTGAACTAAAATTTATGCTTTATGAGCTAGAGTTTAAACAGCAGACAAGTACTCTTAAACGAGAAGATGAGGATGTTATTATTGAGGAAATTAGGAGAATAGAAGAACGAATAGTACTTCTCGAGAAGAAAAACGAAGCTATTGTGGCTGATTATTTGGGAAATGTGCCCGATTCAAAAGAAAAAATAGACGATGAAATCTCCTCTATTGAAAAAAAGTTGTCAATGGAAGAGGATCTAAGAAAGAAAATACAAACCAAGGTTCAATCTCTTTATGATCGCATAGGTCCTTTGAAAGAGGAAGAAGACAAAGCACATCAAGAATTTGTTGATCATCTAAAGAAACTAGATGAATTAAAAGCAGATACTCAAGCAAAACAAGAAGAACTTGATTCTTTGAAAGGTAAAATTGCTCAAGTCAAGAAAAAAATAGCACAAGAATCACATAAACAGAAGTACGACAAAATAGAAGAAAGAATTCAGAGTTTAATAAAAAAACGTGAAGATGGCGAGAATCTCACTCCTGAAGAACAAGAATTTCTGATGAGTTATGGTTACGTTCCATTCTGATGATGAATCATTAGTCTCCTCTACAAACCAATTACTCACAAAATTGTAATATGACTTTTCAATAAAACAAAGTTAAAATAGTGTTAATTACATATCCTCATTGAAATCACTCCTATAAGGATTAAGAGGAAATTTGTTTTTTCTACCAAAAGGATTTCGTAAAAGTGAATCTTAAAAGCTTGCAATACTATGATGAATTATTTATTTGTGCTTATTGTGCATACTGTGTCGATAATCAAGCATCTTGTCCCACTTACTTATCAGTTTTTCATGAAATTGTTACAGGAAGAGGAAAAATGATTACAGCAAGAAATCTTGCTCTAGGTCGAATTTCTTCTGAAGAAGGTTTGGATGCTTTAAGAGATGGATTATTTCAATGTACATTTTGCGGTGCTTGCGAAAAAGCTTGTCTAGTAAATATTCCGTTAACTAAGGTTTATAGCGAGCTTAAAACTTTAGTCCAAGATCGTCTTCCAAAAAATACGGAAAGAATTTTTGCCAGTCTTGAAGAAGAGCACAATATATATGGATTAGATCAAGAGGATAGAGGAGAATGGAGTTTTGAAATTGAAGATATTTACAAGGAATGGCTAAATATTGAACATGAAATTGGTTATTTTCTTGGATGTGTATACTCATATTCTGGACGTGCAGGAAAAGGTCCAGTAGCGGTACTGAAACTAGCCAAATTAGCTGATGAAAAGATTAGTATTTTTTCTCCGACTGAGTACTGTTGTGGAAATCCATATCTGCTAGGAGGACAGGAAGGGAAGGCAGTGCAATTAGCAGAACATAATGTCGCAGAAATTGAGCGATTAGGAATTAAAAAGCTTATTATATCTTGTGCAGGTTGTTATCGAGTTTTCACACAAGAATATCGACGACTACTTGGAAAAGAGCTACCCTTCAAAGTAGTTTCACACATGGACTATTTAGTAGATTTAATCCATAAAAATAAGATAGATTTCAACAACAATTCGCATGTAAAAGTAACTTTTAAGGATCCCTGCGAATTAGGAAGACATTGTGGAGTTTATGATGTGGCACGGGAGCTAATGGCTTGTTTACCCGGGGTAGAGAATAGAGAAATGCTTAATTCGAAAGAAAAGGCTTTGTGTTGTGGAGCAGGTGGTCTGATTAAACCAAATTATCCAGCAATTGCTAATGATGTTTCATCAAGGCTTATTTCACAAATGGAGGAGCAAAATGTCGAATTATGTCTCAATGCATGTCCTTCCTGCTTACTTAATATTGATGAGAATTTAAGACATAAATCGGCTAAGATTAAGTCCATTGATATTGCAGAATTGGTCCTGGATAGGACTAAAAGCCAATGACACCCCTAGATAAGCTAAAAATTCTGAGCTTGCAACCAGAATTATCGCTCCATAATTTAGATGGGACTTTATCTAATTACCAGCGGTTACTCGATAGTCATGATCTTAGTCCAGAAATTGATGTAATATGTTTCCCAGAGTACTGGAATGGATTAAGGATTAATAGCTATTCAAAAGAATCAGAGAAAGAGTCCATATCTTTTTTACAATCTATTGCTAAAACCTACTCAAGTTGGATTATTGGGGGAAGCCAAATTGTTAAGGTTGGAGAGAATTACGTAAATCGCTCGTCTATAGTAAATCCGCATGGAAAAATAATTGGTACTTATGATAAACATCGTTTGTTTGGGTATGAACTTAACCAGAACATGGTAGCGGGTGAACACTCTTTCCACTGGACTTTGGAAAAATTTAATGCTAGTATTTGTATATGTAATGATCTGTGGTCTTCGAATATTGCAAAGAAGATGATAATTAATGATACAGATGTTCTTTTCGTTCCCACTTTATCAGTTGTTCCAAATAAATCATATACAAATTATGGACAATACATATGGCATAATTTAGCTTTTATACGAGCAAAAGAATCAGCAATGGCCGTTATCGTAAGTGATACTGCAAAATTACCTTTAATGGAACCTTTCTGGAGTTGTGGAGCTTCAATAATTGTTGACCCCTCAAAACGCTTTACAAATCAAGAGGTTAAAGGAAAATATATGATTGAAACACTTGAATCAGGGGAGTGTGGAATAGTTGTTAAAACCATCTTTGTGAGTAAAATACGAGAACAAAGGTCTTACAGGAAAGAAATAGGTCTTATATAAAAAAAAGGGGAGAAGGAATTAGCTATAGAAAAAATGTAGGTAATCCCGAAATGATTAAAGCTATTCCGAGTAGTATTACGATCCACATGAATAACCAATTAGCTCCAGACCACCGATTGTGAAAAGTCTTTCCATCTTCTGTAACCATTTTCCATAATTTTAGAACTGGCCCTGGGCCCCTATGATACCAGCCATAGGCTTTGATTTTCATCCCTTGTAACTTTGGGGCTCGAAAAAGGGCAAAAAAGAAGCTCATGAATCCTAGGATAGGCGAATAGTCAAGGGTTATTAAGCCAGATTCATCTTGAATAACTAAATCTTCACTTAAGAAATAGCCAGGCACTCCTCTTCCAACAACTGTTCCTTCAAATACTGCTCCTTTACCACGTAGAGGGGATACTTCATAGTATCCATTTTTGGTCTGATCGGTCAAACAAAAAGTTATATCGACTGTAGGATCCGAAAGGCGTAACTTGGGATATTTTTCACGCCTTCTTAATTTCCAAACCAAACCAGATAACACTAATCCAGTCCCGACTCCAATAGTAGGATTAACTCCTACAGAAGCAGCTATTACAGCCAAAATTATTGGTAGAACGAAGAATAGTATTGGTGCAATATAATGCAAAAACAGGTCGATTAGAAATTCATCCCAAAGACTCTCTGGATATTTCACCTTTCCCATCGAAGGAAACTCAGGGGTTATCCCACGATCTTCCTGCATTTGATTAAGAGAGATAATTCGTTTCGCTGCGAGAGGATGGGTTGAGGAAAGTTCAAGAAACCGGCCCCAAGGATTAGAAAGATCCCATTGAGCCGCTTTTGCAACGCTCTCATTATTAAGAGTCATACCTCGGCCATAAGAAGACATTGCAAGGTCTTTCGCACTTGATACATCAAATATCCCTAATGCACGTATTCCTGTAGTAAAAGCAGCCCGTTTTGAGGCTTGCTTACGCTCAGTTGGAGAAAGATTCTTATCATCCATTTTTTCTGCATTAATTGAATCCTCTTTAACCATACCATAAGCTATTTTCACCAAAGCACGAGATAATGCTCCTGGTTGACCAGTTGCTTCTGCAGAAAAGCTATCTGCGTAATATTCTCTTACTCGAGAAAGGAAAAGCACGATGTACTGTGAAATCATGTAAGCTATGAAAGCACCAATAGCAGCTACAATTGCAAATGCGCCAACTTTTTGCTGATCTTTTCCGCCTGAATATCGAGAAAACCTCGCATAAGTCATTAATCCTTGATAAAAGGAATAAAGCATTAACGGGATAGCAGCAGCAACAGTCATCCATATGAAATCGCGGTGAACAATGTGACCGCACTCATGAGCTACAACTGCTAATTGTTCTTCATCGGATAGGTAATTTATTATTCCTTCGGTTATCGCCATTCGAGCTCTCTTTTTAGTATGCCCATAGGTGAAAGCGTTCGGATTATTATCATGGATAATCGCAACCCACTTCAGTGAGAAGTTATTTAACTCCATTTGCTGAAGAAGGAAGTTTTTTATGTGGGGTGGAAGTTCTTCTACTTGGTATTTTGTTGCATTATATACCCATCCCATTGTAAAATCCATTATCCATGGGGAAATTAAGTATTGAAGGCCCACAATAAATAAGGCAAAAATTACTGGGAATAATATTAGTAGGTACTCTGATCCCACAGGTATTAAATCAGGCATTGTAAGTGAAATTAATGCTACTAGTACCATACCCACTACAAAAACTAGTCCCCATAGGAAAGTCATTACCCCCAACGATCTTACATATAGATTTTTTGGCATTTTTTTTCCTCAATGTAGTTTATTGTACAAAGAACAATCGTTTACAATTTGGGGTAAATACTTTTGGATTTCAGAACTGATTTCGTCATCCAACTTTATTTTACTTGGAATTTCGGTTTCACAAGAGATAATATGCAATACTACTATTTTTTTATTACGGAATGAGCTCGTTTAGTCAAAATTTGCGTAATTTGCGCTTGATCATTAGGAATGTACTTTACGCAACGATACCAACTCAACGTTGCTAATAAATAGAATATGAGGCTTGTAAGAAATACGAAATCGTATTCAAACGCCTGTAGAAACAATGTCGAAATGAAAACCCCAAAAGCTGCTCCTAAATGATCGGTTAAAGAATATAAAGAACCTAAAGTCCCTCTAGACTCGGGTAACGAAATATCAAATAGTAATGTAGTCCGATTGGGTCCTGAAGCCGCACCAAGAAAACTTCCAATCCAGAATAAAAGTGAGAACGAAATTTTTTCTGTAAAAGAAGTCCCCAATACTAAGAATGCTCCGAAAAAGAATATTGCTTGTAAAAACATACCCGAGGTTGCAATTTTCGCTCGAATAGCTGAATTTTCTGAATTTTGAGTAAGCTTATCACCCAACCATCCAAAAACAATGTAGCCAGGGGCTCGTCCACTAGCAATAACAATTGCTATAATACTGGCAATTTCGATTGAGACCATCATTCCCTCTGAAGAAGCCAGAAATGACACTAACCAGTAAGTAAAAACAGTTCCAGGAATTAGTGCAAAAATCCCCTGAATCAATAGCCAAAAAAGGCTCTTCTTTTTCATCATTTTGGGAAGTAAGCGTAATTCAATACGCCATTTGTACTGAAAACTCGATAATTCAGCAAAAGCAGGTTCTTTTTGACCCCTTGATGGTATTTTCAGAAAAAAGATACCAGCAAGCAAGATTACACCTAAACCACCGACTAAACCAAATGAATAGTGCCAGTTTGATGTAAACATCGCTCCCAATATTATACCCATTGCACTGGAACCCACCCAAGCCAGGTTCAATCCTGATGAAACTAAACCACGATCATTATATTGTGCAGAATCTGCTATGATTGAATAGGTTAGAGGACTAAATGCAGATAAACCTATAGCCATTCCTAATCTACCAATTACATATAACATTATAGAATCTGGGAAAAGAAATATACAAACCGCAGGTATTAACCAAATAATATTTGCTGCATATAAGAGAGGTTTACGGTCAAATTTATCAACAAAATAACCCCAGACTACTAGTGAAAACATAGAAAAGAGTATAAACAACGCTTCAATAATTCCAATGAGAGGAAAATTTAATTGTTCCCCAATTTGTATTAAGTTTGGAATTGGAAGAGTGATTCCGACCCCATTGAGCAAAATAAGTCCGAATAAAAATATTAGAGGGAGAACTGAATTTCTCTTTAGAAAATCTTCCATTTTTAGATCAACCCTCCAATTGTCTTATGCGTAAATTAAAACCTTAATAATCCTGCAAAACTTCCTAATCCTATTCCTATAAATGAAACAGCTGCACCAGCATAACCAAGAGCTTTTGCACCCATTGTCTTTAAATAAAAAATTAAATCACGCTGCACAGATATTACTATAGATCTACCTGTAATAATACCCTCTTTATCCTCAACAGAAATATTTAAAACATGGGTACCCGTGCGATTTGGCCTGAACTGAAGATTAATTGCGTCACCTACTTGCAAAATAGAGCTTACAAGACGTAAGAGATCGATAGGATCACTTGAAGATGAAAATTTTAATTTTTGATCAGTTGAGGGTAATTTAATTGCGCTAGGATCTAATAAAAGAGTTTGAGAAGCATCATCAGGGTCAAGTCCACCCATAGAGGTTTGTACCTGTAGGTTAACCTTTCTAGCGACTTCTTTTAAATTCAAGATAAAAATAGTTATCCTAAACGGATCAATATTCCCAATATGAACATTAGGATGAGTTATTGTAACAAATTCCTGTTTGTTATGTAGGAGATGTAAATTATCACTAACTAGGACGAAAATTCTTTGAACAATTTCAAAAATTGCAGGGATTTCTTTTGTGACATCCTGTATGATTGTTTTTAAAGTTTTGATAGAAATATTTGACGTTTTTCCTTTGATAAAATTGTCAAAATGCTTGGAGCTGATTATTTCTTTCATTTCAGAGGTGAAAATATCTTCGGACATAAGTAAGGATATCTTTTCTTTTAGAAATACGAGCAAAAAGATTTTTTCCCTTGCTCGTTCTAATCGTATTTGGCCATCAAATTCAGGTAAAAAGTCTGGATTCATTGCGTCAACTATTGTTTTAGACCAATCATCCATCTGTATTCGAGTTATTGGATCCAATTGAGGAATAATTGAATCTGTAAGCAGATTATCAAGCTTTATTGGCAAACTTCGTGGAGAATAATACTTCATTAAGCCCCCTGGTTGAATAGCTGATCTATCGGGTAATTTCAATAACATCGATGCCCCACTTGAAATTGCTAGCAATCCAATACTTGCTAAAAATATGAAAATTCGGGCGAGATATGCAAATTCTGCACTAGACTCTATAAGCTGGACAGAAAGAAATACACAGAAAGAAATTAGAACGCTAATTGTCACTGAATAAGAGCCTCTGTATAATAATTTTATCCTCGATTTAACTTCATCAAAACCTTCTATCCCTTCAACTAAGAGTCCAGAACTTATTATTCTCTTAATTTCTGCATTAAATACCTTTTCCATAAAATACCCATTAAGAGCAAATGGGATCGCCACTAAAATCAGCACAATATATAATATCCCCGTATATAACAGTAAAACTTCATATGTTGTAGTTTCGGAGGAAGAAAAGGATAAAACAATTAATGAGAAGGCTAAAATAATTGGAATAAGACTTAAAAACCATATTCCAATTTTTCGACAATACACGTTTAAAATCGTTGTTAAATCCATTGTTATCAACCTATATTTCCTAAAGTGAGAAGAAAAAACATTCTGAATTTAATATGAATTGCATTACTTGTAACATTCTTCATTCCTCTTGTTCTGATAGAATATTATCCTCTGGAATGTTAATAATCGAATCACCTTGGTTAACTTCACTAAGAGTCGATTTTTCATTAAAAGTTTCTTCTACAATTTCATCCCCATGTTTATTTACGAGTGTAACCGCGGTTACTCCAAAACCTACTTCTATAGATTCAGTAATTCTCCTGTAAAATGTTCCTTGGAAGAATATGTTATAGAAAATTGATATTAAAATTACAATTAATGATACATTGACAATACAGAAAAGAACAAGATCTATTATCAATTGTAATTGTTCGAATAATCTATCAATAATTGTTGCTCCTAAACCCATAATAGAACCAATGGTAATAATTCCAGCAGTTAAGCTAACAACTTTTTGCCCAACTAACCAATTGAGCTTTGTGAACTTATTATATGCCTTCAATTTTGCATCTACTAGCATCCAACCGACTGGATAAACCAAAGTAAACACAATAGGAACCAATATGAATATCAATATTGTTCGTATAAGAAATAGAAAAATATTATTACCAGGATTGAGTAAGACGCTAGGATCTCCTCCTGATAACAGACCAGCGAAAATTTGAAGCAGAAATGCTGACAAAGATACCCATGCGATAATTAATGCAATATATTTATTCAAAATATGCGGCATTGCGATTTTTCTTTTTTCTACTGGCACATATTCCAGATAATGGACATGTCCCTTTGTAAACACAAGCTTTAACGCCTTATTATCAACAAGGTAGTGAGCAGCTTTGGGAGTTACTTTCATCCCCACAAGAAACCATAGGTAAATTTCTACAAAGGCGACAACTATGCTAAATAATACTCCTAAGGGATGAGCAGGAATTGTAAAGCTTATGAGCTGGATAGCTGGAGTTCCCGTGCTAGTGCTAGCATTTGAAATTACATACGGACCTAGAAAGAAAAATAGAGAAATTAATATTAGAATTACCGAAATAACTATTCCAGAAATTGCAAAACTGAATTCTGGATGTCTTAATCCTTTGAACATTTCTTTCAAAGTTATTATCATATAATTTCCAAGGTTCTTTGATGCTTTTGTTGTAAATCTACGAATTTTTTGCGCCTTGGTTTCAGAATTCGCGTCTCCAATCATCTCATCATTTCTTGACATTTTTTCTTGGTCACCTACCATTATTTCTTTCTCCTTTTGTATGTCGATATCCGATAATTTTTACCTGTACTCTTCTTTTACATGTTTTACAAATTTTTTATTTTTTTCATAAGTTTTCGTCAATTCTTAAAATTAATGCCTTCTCTTACCCCAATCAAGTTCTTTCCATTCAGAATTTCTTTCGTCATCCTGTTCTGATGTATTTTCAAGTCCCTCCTGGATATTTTTAAGCTTCCTTGTGACCTGTTCTTCGATTTCGTGTAGTGCCTTTTGAAATCGTTCTGAATCTATACCTATTTCCTTTAACTTGGGATTAATCAAATTCGTTAGCTGTTCCGAAACTGTAATTAAATATTCCTTAATCTTTATCAACGATTCAGTATCTGGAATGATTGATTGTTCATAATCCTCTATTAATTTCTTAGTTTTTTCGGATTCTAGTTCATCGTATGATTCACTTGGAGCAAATACAACTGTTGAGGGAGATGATTCGTACGTTTTTTCCGAATCGAATGCTTCTGAGCTTTCAATAAAACGTGTTTCTATAATTTCAATGCTGTGGTCAATAGATGTAACTTTTTTCGTCTTCTCATCCCAAAATAACCCTCTGATAGGCTCTGTATGACGAACTACTTCTTTTACACTTATGATATTTGGGCCATCCAGGTCCATTCTGTAAAGGATGTTCTTTGCGGCGAAAAATAATAGAGAATGATTAATCACTTTGATACATTGGATTGAGTTAGAAACGGTATATTTTACAATTTCACGGTTTGTAATTTTCTCAAACAGCAATATATCTCCATTCTCCAATCCAATAACTGTGTAATTAAATACAGGGGTAGTATGTACTGCTTTTACAGCTGCATTCATTTTAAGTGAGCTTAATAATTTTCCATTTGGTTTCCAAAAACGAACAAGTTTGTCATCAGACCCAGATATAACCACCTCATCATTTAGGAAGAAAACGATACTAATATAATCTTCATGGGCATCCCAGCTAGCATATTCTTCTCCTGTTGAATGAAAAACATGTATACTATTATCTGCGCTACAACCAGCGGCAAAAAACTCTCTAGAAGGTGATAAAGCTAGTTTAGTTGGTAGAGGTATGTTTTTGATCCTGCTAAGCTCATTTCCTGTCTCTAAGTTGTAAACTGAGATCGAATCATCAAATGAGGAAGAAAACACATTTTTAGTGATTGAATCAAATAATAAATCAGAAATTGTCTCTGTGTGGGATATCAATTTTCTATCGTCAGCATTACTATAGTTTAGTAAGTGGACTGAATTATCACCAGAACCATAGAGTAATGCGTTTTCACCTAAGTACGCTACTGCTTCAGCAGTTTTTTCCCTTCCAAGTATCGTATTTATTTCCTGTCCTGTATTAGAATAAACAGATATGTCATGCTCTCCTGTTCCTCTGTAGATTTTTGATTCAGAATTAATTATTGTATTACAACCAGTTAATGCTTGAGTTGTCAAAGTCAACTCCCCAGTGTTTACGTCAACAAATAGTAAGTTTCTATCTCCAGAGACAATTATCAACTGGTCTTTTGCGCTGTAGCTGACCGATTGAGGTGTGAATTTAAGTTTAAAGCCAAATTTCGGATTAAAGCTGAGATCATGAATCTTTCCTGTTCCATCTTCAGATACGGTTACAATTTCATCTCCATCCATACAAATTGAAGTTATCAAACCATCATGAAGACGATGTTCTCTCGTAATAGTTCTTGCATTCGTATCAATAATCGCAACATTACCATCCCTTTTAGAAACACAGCATGTTTCGTTATCTAACCAGATTAGCGAATCACCAGATACATTTTCTACTGAAACCCGTGAACCTAAATTCTGCTTATGATGATCATAAATGTACAATTCATCATTAAACGTTGCGACCGCAGTTTTACTACTATCTGGACTAGATTGGAATAGACTTCGAAAAACATTTCCTTTTCCAATTTCGTTTAAGGTATCATTAGTGAGATCATAGACAAATAATTTTGAGGAGTCAGATAAAACAACAATTATTTTTTTGTCATCAGGAGTAACTTCTAGTCCTTCAATCGCCTCTGAAAAGAAAAAAAGGACTTTATGCTGTTTTTCGTTATCCCAAATTCGTACAGTTCCATCAAACGAACACGATGCGAAACGAGCTGAATGATGAAAAGGGGAAAGCCTCATTACACTGAATCTGTGCCCAGATACTCCAGAAAAAACTGTTGTGGACTGTGGTAACATAATGAGAATCACTTCAATTTGTATTAATTTTTCTTTTGCTACTCAGGAACAAACATATATCTACGATACCGAATACTAAATGTGACAAAAGAATGCACGAAATATCGCAAATCTTGACTAAAATATCACCTGAGGTATTTACACGTCATTACGGAGTGTCGAACAAAGTAAACCCAATACTTATCAATAGTTCACGTATTTCAATTGGAAAACTCCCCGGAAAACTAATTTGTTTCCAAATAAAGGTTAAAAACACAGAAGAGATAACTGAAATATTTGTTTGGAAAAATGAAAAATTAGAACTGTCTTATTTCCCTCTCACTGAAGATCTCTCCTTTTTTCAACAAGTATTAAGCTCATTTAAAACCAAATCTTTTGGCGAAATCTCTCTCATTGGGTATCTACCCCAAAATTGGGATATTACTTGTGTAGAATCTGTTAAAATTGATACGACCAATTTTCATTACATCATTAAGATAAAAGAAAGAAATTTTAGATTGAAATGGTATTCAAGGCCCAAGAGGGGATATAGAGAGTTTCAAATTCAAAGAATTCTAGCAGATTTCAAAATTGCTCCCAGAGCAGAGTTTTTGATTGCCTACAATGACAAAGCTATCTTCGGAGTATATGAGGAAATCAACAATGTTCATAATCTCGATGCATTAACTGGAGAGAAATATATTGAGCTAATAAGTAATAAAATAACCCCAAATCAATTTTTTCTTGAGATGAACGTCATATTCACAGATATAACAAAGCTAATATCACGATTGCAAGAAGTTGAATCTTCTCTGCTAGGAAAAAAGTTGATTCAACCCTATTCCCCATTAAAATGGCAGAAAAACCTTATTGATAACTGGAAAGCCATAACAAGATCAGATTTTTTCAATTTAGTAGAAAAGAATAAAATGAACGATATTTATTTGCCTTTACTTAGTAAATTTTTGAAGGAGACTGATTCAGGGTTAATTCATGCTGATATGTGGATGCGTCAATTCGGAATGGTGCCCCATACGAATCTACTGCGATTATTTGATTTTGAAGACATGCAAATTGGCCCTAAATTATATGATGTGGCTAGCCAGCTAAATAGCATTGCACAACAATATGAATACTTTCGCAGTAGGAACGTGAATAATGAAGTATTCTCGAATGAATGCTACCTAACTCTTACAAAAAACTTTATTTCCACCTTACAACCTAAATTCAGCGGAATTAAGACAGACATCCATTATTGCCAGAGTTTACGCATGATTCACGAAATTAAATATTTGCTTGATCATCAACCTGAAGAAGAATGGCTTCTTTCATTTATTAAACAAAATTTAATCAGCACACTCGAGAAATTGAGAGCCTAGAAAAGTTTTAACTTCATTTTTTTCGTTCATATTTAGCAATTAATTTTGGAACTTCTGACATGGATTCAACCCTCGGACACCTCAGATCTGTCCGCTTAGGGAAACCATGCATACCTGAAGGACCTTTGTCATACAATATCGAAAACATTTTTAGTTTTTGGGCGGGAAGTATATCCAAATAATAATCATCACCAATATATACAGCATTTTTAGCTTTAGATTCTGGAAAATCAGCTAATCCTGATTTGAAGATTTCTGGACTTGGTTTACTAACCCCAAACTCTCCTGAAAATGTTATTGAATCGAAAAGATTCTTAATTCCAAATGATTCAAGAATTTCATACCCTTCAATACCCCAATTCGAAATTAAAGCCAAATTATATGTCTTTTTTAATAACCGAAGCGTTGCCTCTGCTCCTTGTTCAAGCTCGAACTGGAATTCAATGCGTTCAGCAAGTTCCATCTCTATCCGGTTAATTTGTTGGCGACCATTAAATCCAAGCTCTGTGTAAAAAGCATTCTGATATTTTCTCTGATCCATATCAGAAAAAAGGTAATGTTCACTTTTTTTTGCGCGCATCCATTCATCTGCTTTTCTAAAAGCTGAAAATACTTGTTCAGGAGTAATATTTTTCTCTGTAATCTTTGATATATGTTTTGAATAAAGTTTTGGGAGGGTAGTATCTTTTAAATGCAGAAGTGTTCCTCCCATATTGAAAAAAACTACTTTGAAGTTTGGCACGATTCATCTTTCCATTTATTTCTATATAGAAGTGCTTTAACAATATTTTCTTATTTTTTCTCCCAAATATTATCCTTTCACTTGAGAATAAAACGATACGCTTAAAAATTGTGGGATGTGAAAACAATTAGGAACATCTATGCTTTCCATAATAAAATATTCACAAAAGATGTTCAAGCTGAATAAATGATGACTAAACTTATATAATGTCACTGACTAAGGTTTAACCGTCATTATAGACTGTATTAACATTATTAAGGTTATCTAAAAGGAATAAATAGTGAAAGAAGACATTTATCTCGTTAAGGAACGACTTTAGTAAGTATAGCCTGTAGAAGCAGCCAATAAAGTCTTCACATTCGATCAAATCGAATGCGGATACTCAATGACTATCAATTCGAGTTTGCTGTAAAAAAACACTCGAATATGACTTCATGTGATACGGATGACTGCACATACAAGAAGAAACAGACGCAATCGCACTGAAATTGATATTGCAACAAAATATTTTGAAGAAGAAGAAGAGAAAACAAAGGAGCTTTTAGCTCGAAAGAAACAAAGTCTTTCACCAAAAACAACCGAAAAAAGAAAGAAAATTAAACCTTCTTCAGAACCAAATCGAATCGAGAAGAAGAAAGGATCCCAACCAAGAAGAGGAAATACAAAATTACCTTTTCAAAAAAATCAAGATAAAAAAGATTTACAATCATCATCTAAGAAAAAAACACCTATTCGCAAACGCTCTGTGATGAAAAAAAGTCAAAACAGTAAGAAGCGAATTAAGAAGAGAGCACGAACTCAGTATTTCCATAGATTTAAAATTTAAATGGATTATTAAGATTTAATGAGAGGGATTTCAATAACTCTCTTCTTCTCATTTTTTTCCAGCAGGAAGGAAATAATTATGGAGTTATTCTTCTTTTATGGTAGAGGGTAAATGTAATAATTCAATATTTGCTAATTTAGCGTTCTCAAATATTCTTTCATCTTGATAAAATTCTCCATACACAATTTTATTTATTCCTGAATTTGCTAGGAGCTTAAAACAAGTCCAACAAGGAGAGGCTGTAATATAGATTGAAGAGTTGTTTACATTTATACCGTGTTTCCCCGCTTGAGCAATGGCGTTTGCTTCAGCATGCACAGTCCTCACACAATGACCGTTTTCCATTAAATGTCCTATTTCATCACAATGTGCTAATCCACGTATACTACCATTGTAACCAGTAGAAAGAATAGTCTTATCACGGACGATCACTGCCCCAACATGCTTACGATTGCATGTAGAACGAGTTGAAACCTGAAGGGCTATTTGCATAAAATATTCATCCCACTGTACTCTTTTTCCTGGAACGTTTTCAGACGACATAGGTGAGTATGTATTTACCTAGTCTTTTTGAAATTATTGATAAAGAGAAAAATAATTGCTAGAAAATAACTTTAAACAGGAGAAAAAAACTCATGACTCACCGTAGGTATAAAACTAAATGGCATCGGTATTGTACAATTTTGGCAGTGATCTTAGTCGCCTTAGGTGGCTTAATAATGTTATTATATGGTGTAATAGCATTTCTCAATCAAAATATTCCAGATCCTTTCTTTTTAGCGTCCTATATAGCTCTTGGGGCAGATTTACAGTTTTTATGGAGTATTGTAAGTATTCTAGTGGGAGTGATTATTTTAATTACAACTGCAAAGCAGAAACCCCACGTTCAAGAAACTCGTGGGTGGATGATGATTGCTCTGCTGCTTGGAATCCTTGGTGGAACTCTGGGTGGTTTGATTACTTTTGGTGGAGGCTTAATTTATTTTATAATTTACTATCTTTGAAATCAATAATCTGAGATTAACATATGTGTCCACTCCTCATAGGAATTATTGGAAGTAGAAACACTGGGAAAAGTACTTTCACAGTTAAGGTCAGTAATGCTCTAGCTTTATTTGGAAAAAATGTAGCGATCATTAAATTCAGTCATTCACATTACTCTTTTGAACCTAATACAAAAGATTCAGCTATTTTTCATGAATCTTCAGCAAGAGATATCATATTTTCTAGTCCTTTTGAAACAGTATTGTATAAAAAGACACAAAATCGTTTTAACATTAATCATCTAAAAAAATTCATTTCTAAAGAAATTGACATCATCCTATGTGAAAGTTATCCAAGTAATTTTTCTGTTATACCATCTATATTTACAATAAAGAGTAAGATAGATTATCAAGAAACTAAAGCACGTTATAAGGGGTTTATTCCTTTTTTACTTACCGGAATATATGCTGATAACCATTCTGGTGATCTAGATGGGATTCCTCTTCTTAAAATTACTGATAAGTCTAATGTATCAAGAATTTTGATGTTAATTCTCAATCAGGAGGAGCTGGATTTTTTTTGGGAAAATAATTAATAAAATCTGGTGAAACGCCCAGTATTTTCTCTCACGGCCTGATTCAAAACTCCAGGTTTATTTATGTTTAGTAAAATGATATCTTTAAAACCTAGCTCTAGTAAATGTTTAATTTCAATCAATTTTCCTTTCATCTGGCCTGAAGCATCTCCTCCTTCAAGTTGTGTAATTATTTCGTCTATCATACTCCCATTAACTTCAGGTATTAATTGAGCATTAGGATTCATCTTTGGGTCAGAATCAAATAAACCATCTACATCAGACCCTAGGATAATTTTCTTGGGCTGAAACCTCTTTACTAAATCTATTAGAATTTGATCACCACTCAAAACACTATAACCCATTGTTTTGTCAGGAACCATATCACCTGAAATCACTGGAATTACCCCAATTTCGAGAAATCGTTCAAAATTTGTAGTATCTCCTCGTATTATTCGCATTTTGTCTGATTCGTAAATACTAGATGCATAAACCTGGACAACAGGTATACCATTCTTGAAAAAAGCTTCTAACAACGATTGTCGTAATCTATTTACTGCAATTTGGGCATCTAATAACCCTATATGTTGACTAACATCTCCAGAAAAACCTTTATGCAATCCATACCTTAATACGGTGAAATGACCTGGCGATCCCACTCCCGTGAGAATTATCATATCCTTTATTCCCCCTTTAAATAGTTCTCCAATTTCAGCAGCAATCTGTTCAATAATGGTATTTTCTAATGTTAAAGCTGCCTTAATATCTTCATTGGACTTTGTTTGAAGAGCTTTGTACAATAACCTCTTGTTAGAAATGCTAGATCCACCAATTTTAAGAATTAGATCAATTTTCATGATAATACACCTATAACCGTTTTTCTGTAAGACTCCGTTAGTTTTTTAATAATTGAAAAAGGAATGAGATCAACCTAGTATTGTGTTCGTAAAAAATGATGTGACAGTTTATACCCCTTTCCATCCTTGGGTTTGAGGAATCTAGATTGAATGTAAAAGAAATTACAGATTTGGCGAATAAAATTCTTTATCACAAAAAAAAATACTACGATGGAGAGCCAGAGATTTCAGATGAAGCTTATGATAATTTAGAAGAAAAATTAAGAAAATTAGATCCAACTAATCCTGTTCTTTTTATTGTTGGTAGTCCTGAAGGAGGGAAAGTCACTCATGAAATACCAATGCTGTCATGTCAGAAAGCTGTGGATATTGATGATGTTTTAAAATGGAGTAAGGGCGAAGAGTTGTCTGTGGATTATAAAATCGATGGATTATCTTTATCTATTGAATATTCAGAAGGAAGGTTAATTCAAGCAGCAACACGAGGAAATGGGACAACTGGAGATGATACAACGGTTGTAGCAATGAAAATTGATTCAATTCCAAAAAAAATCCCAATAAAAGAGAAGATTTTTGTACGGGGAGAAATTTTCATGCTTTTATCAGAGTTTGAGAGGATTAACTCCTTAGAACAAGAGAATTACAGCAGTCCACGAAACCTTGCAGTCGGTACAATTAAACAAAAGGATTTATCTCTTTTCGATAAACGAAAAATCGAATTTTTCGCCTTTGAACTCATTGGGTTTGGAGATGAGAGAGAAT
>JAEOSP010000734.1 GCA_016840305.1 Candidatus Hodarchaeota archaeon | reverse complement strand
TTTAGTATTACCTTATTCCATTTAAGTTTAAAAGGATCAAATATTCCCGTACAACCCGCATTGCTATAATCAGTGGAGTGTTCCTTACACCCTGTTAATTGATACAGAAGCCATGTATCCACGGTTCCAAAACAGATTTCTCCCTTTTGGCCTTTCCTTCGCAAATCTGGATTGTTATCAAGCAAAAATTTCAATTTAATTGACGATAAATCGGGGGGAAATTTAAATTTTGATAAGAAACCTAGTTTTGAATTTCTTGAAAAGGTATAGGCAACCTTACAAAGCTTTCTTATTGATTTCCAAAAGAAAGAATTGTTAATTTCGTCACACATGGCTGATGCTCTAACATCCGACCAGTTAATAAGGGGAGACAATGGCTTTCCTGTGTCTCTTTCAAATAATACGAAGCTTGTTCTCTGATTTGCTATTCCAAACCCAATTATGTCTCGTATTGATACTCTTGACTCACTGATTAATTGTTTTATTGAGGTATATACTTGTTTCCAATACAATATTGGGTCATGCTCTGCCCAACCTTGAAATGGTGTTTGAAGTGGAGCTCTATTACAGCATTTTGATACTATAAATCCTTCATTATTTACTAAAACAACCCGAATATCTTGAGTTCCGGCATCAATAGCACATATATATTTCATAATCTTACCATTATCTATGTTAATTTTGTATTTCAAGGGCCTCTTGAAGAATTTCTGATATATTTCTTACTTTCAAATCATCCTGACTTTCGATTTTGAAAGCTAATTCGCAAGATGGACACGAAGAAACAATATATTCTGCTCCGGTCTTTTTTAATTCCGAATAACGCTTTTTGGTTATGCGTTCAGATAAATCTGGATGATGAACTTTGGAAACACCCCCTCGACCACAGCATTGGGTTTCTCTTCCATGAAGATAAGGTTCTTTTAATTCAATCCCTCTTATTTTTGACAATACATATCTTGCGCTATTGCTTTCCTCATCCTTTTCTAATCTACGTGCTACATAGCAAGGATCATGATATGTCACTAATTTGTTTACTTCTTTTGTTGTTTTAATTTTACCAATCTTAAGCATGTGCTGAAAGTATTGATCTGTAGTCATTACATTAAATTTATGTTTCAACCCAATTTCCCGGTAAACAGTTCCTATTGTATAACAGCACATGGGACAGTCACAGATTATGGTTTTTATTCCAGATTGATTGAATAGCTCAATATTTTTTGCTGCAAAATCCTTGAATACCTTCCTAAATCCTAACGTGAATAAAGGACCTCCACAGCATTCTCTTTTATCAGATAGGGTAGTAAACTTAATCCTGGCTTTTTTTAAAATATTAATTGTTGCTTGAACTCCCTTTATATTTTTCTCTGCCGAAACACAGCCAATAAAGTATAAGATTTCGGGATTCTCCATTTCCATAGAAATTGAAGGATTAACAGTAAATATATCCTTAGAAAAAACCGTCCTATTCCTCATTAAATTAACCAGGAATTCTTTTGTTTTTGGAATAAATATCCCATTATCTACCAAATCTGCTCGAACATCCCGTAATAAATCTCCAACGGAGAATTCTTTAGGACACCAAGCTTGACAACCATTACAATTTGTGCAAGAATATATAATATTAGCGTTGTTTAGATTCTCAATATCAAGTAGTCCCTTTTCTAAATATAGAGCTATCCGAGCCTTTGTTGCAGGCGCAACTGTTTCCTTACATGAAACATTCAGGACAGGACATTCAAACCTACAATTATTTGGACAAATGGAACATTTTACCAATTTCTTAATATCTGCTCGGATTTGAGCCTCAGATTCAATTTCGTAAAGTTTCTTTGCTTCCTTTACACCCTTAAATATTTTTTTTTTCACTTCCCAATCAGATTTAAGAATTCTTTTTAACATTCCACCATATTTTCGAAATTTTACTCGTATTCCCATTGTAGTATCTTACTCCTCTAGTTCTTTATATAATTTACCTGGATTCATTATATTATTTGGATCAATAACACGCTTGAACTTCTGGAGAATTTCAAGCATCGAACCATGCTCCTGTTTCATCCATTTGGACCGAACAAGTCCAACTCCGTGATGATGCCCTATGGATCCTCCTGCCTTAAAAGTGCCAGCCAATGCAGCATCATAGCAAGCTTGATAGAACTCAAGAGGCTCCTGATTAGCAACAGGTACACCCCCCAGAGTAAAGTAAAAGCAAACACCGTCCGTATAAAAATGTGAGGCATGGGCTGAAGCTAATACCAATCCCGGTACTTTGTTAAGTTCGTCAATCACATTCTGATA
>JAEOSP010000086.1 GCA_016840305.1 Candidatus Hodarchaeota archaeon | reverse complement strand
ATTATTACCTCATTAATCCTTGTTTTAATGGATTTCATCCTCCGACTCTGACGCTGTTCCACTCCACCTGTCAGGGCCAAAGTAGTTTCAATCCTTGTTTTAATGGATTTCATCCTCCGACAGCACCTTTTTTCAGGTTATTTTGATGTTTTAAGTCGTTTTTGGGGTTATTTAAAAGCCATATTTTTCATCACCTCTTTTTATTGAACCCCTTATAAATAGGTGCCATATTATGTAAAAAACGTATTTGTGGTTTGTTCTTTTATGAACCCTAATTGCTTGTCATATACTCCTGTTTGTTCAATTATCATCTTTGAGATATAACCCATGTCGATTGAATCCATGTATCCTGCAGTTTCTTTAAACGCCTCTGGAACCGAAATAATGTAATCTCTTAACGCTTTCTTAATTTTCATGAATTTACGTCGTTTCTCAGACTGGTCAGCAATTTCCTGTATTCTCTGGAATTCTTTCCATACATTCACAGCTTCATCGTCATATTCGATGAAAACATCGATTTTGGGGTAGTCTTCAGCTATAAGTTTAAAGTTACGTTGAATTTGTTCAAATTCAAGTTGAGCAATATTTTCAAGCAATTTATTTGCTTCATCATTGCTCATGGAGTGCTTTACTAACTGGTAATAGTTTTTAACCACTTCTTTAAATTCGTGTTCATGTATCATCCTTTTTTCTTCAAGAACCTGCATTGTTTTATCGATAAGCATCGAGTTCCCTCCATAAATATAGCTATAAAAGAAGCGTCGCTCATCTTGTATCCTGAAGATTTTAACTAAACCACGTTTTTCGTTAAAATTTCTGTTACATCGACCGGAAGCTTGCACTATAGAATCTAACGTACCAAAATCGCGATACACAACATCCACATCAAGATCCACACCAGCTTCAACAAGTTGCGTGCTAACAATAATTTTTCTTTTTCCGCCTTCACGTATCTTGGTTATACGATCAAGCCGCTCCTTAGGAAAAATCATAGTGGACAAATAAACAAGATTTTCTTTACTCATACATTTCTGGAGGTGCTGATATAACTTTTGGGAACTATTAATGGTGTTCATTATTATCAGAAAACTTTTTCCAGGATTGGCTTCAATATCTGCGGATACTTGTTCCATGAAAACATCTAGAGTTATAGGTTCAAGACATGGAACAAGATCCAACCGATCAAACTGACTGAAATACTGATCATTATTTGCACACAACTCTTTGATTTCAGTTTCTGGTTGAAAAATGAGCGGCTGTGTAGCTGTCATAAAAACAAAGTATGTGTTAAACAGCGCGGATAACGTTTTCAGATATTCTCGAAGTAATAGCCAATATTTGTGTGGAAGTGACTGGACTTCATCCAGTATTATAATTGAATTGGCTAATCGATGATATTTCCGCAGAGACCGATTCCTGTTTGTAAACAAAGTATGGAAAAGCTGAACAAACGTCGTAACTATAACCTCAGAGTTCCATCCTTCAACAAGAAACAGACCAGCCTCAGGTTCAAACTCATCTTCAGCCGTAACATAATATGTATCCGCTAAATGATGATGCTTTAAAAGAAGATCATTAGTAGGCTTTTCCCCCGTGACTGTTTCAAACACGTTCTCAAAAACTTGACAGTTTTGATCAATAATGCTGATGAACGAAATACAATAAAAAATTCGGGGATTGAATCCCTGTTCCTGTCTAAGTCTAGATGCAAGTTTATTTGCAAACGCTAATCCAGTTAACGTTTTACCTGTTCCAGTGGGAGCATTAAGAGAATATATCTTCTGGGTAAGATCAAGCGATTCCACACAAGTTGTTGTTTCTTTGTATATGCTGTTTCTTATTTTATTAATTTTAGTTGCTGGATTATTAAAATCTTTTAGTTGCCGATACACGTCTACAATGTTATCGGGAATTGGCTCATGCCTTTCTACAGTGATGCCTGAAGCATGCTCTTTGTCTGCTTGCAGCAAGATTGAATAACAGAAGCTGGTTATTATCGCTGGAAACAGGTTGCCTTTTTTCAAGAATTTCCACAAAATTCTGCGGCTTCGTGTCATCTGCTCTAATATTGAATCTAAGTCTTCTTTGAGCGTGATGAATGTCTGCTCAGAGAATACTTCTTTGTAGAGTTCAGTTACGGTTTCAACAGTTATGGAATCCAGTTGCTTTTTCAAAATATCTTTTTTATCATTGTCTTGGATGAGGTCTCTAATTTCCTCTCGTATATTTTTTAGATTCCCATGATGCCTTTTTACTGCCAAATAGCCGATGAGGGGCATGGCTTCATCGAGGGGAGAATCAGACGTGTAATACTGGCTTTTTAAGACATAATATGTGAACACCGCAGAAATAAGACCGTGATGACTCTCTTTCCTGTTTTTCAACTTTCTTTTCTTTTGTTCATCTGTTTCATGAATATATTCCTGAAAAAAAGTCGTTGCTTTTCCAAAGTCATGGCACCAACCTATCATTTCAAGGGTTTTTGCTAGTTTATCTTGTGTAAGATTGATTGATTCAAGGTTAAGTTTAGATTCCATACACAGTTTATTGCATAGTTCTGAGACTCTTTGAAGATGGTCTCGAAGTTGTTTGTCTGGACGCGCCAGTAGATTAAAGGAAAGTGATGGCTTCATCGTTTTCAAGTCGGATGAATCGATTGACCCTTGCTTTTAGTGGTTTATGTTTTCTTTCAAAAATCACAGGCATATACTCTGTGACAGTTCTATCTGGAAGCATGTTCCTAGGCATAGTCTCTGATAAATACTCGTAATCATCCTGAAAACTTAGCTCTATCAAGTTCTTTTTAGGCAAAGCAGTTAAAATCTCCAGTTCAGAATCAGTTTCAACTTTCTCTGCACGGTACTCTTTTATATACTTGAAGCTAGCCAATAATTCGCTTAATCCTAGGCATGGAGTGTAAACTGTTTTATGTGCCTTCAGCATTTCCTTGAGTTTCAGGTAAATGGATAAATCTTGATGATGAACGAAAATCCTGTATTTAGGCTCTTTTAGAAGCTCGAATCGAATCTGAGTTCTCTGTTTTATCCTGTTCATCATTTTTCCTGCCTTTTTTGTATCGATGAGATTTTCAGCTAACGTTGTCTTTTTCACTTCGTTTAGTAGTTGCACTGCTATTGAAGCATCTTTATCGGAGAAATGAAGGAGATACTCAGTTTTATCTAGGCCTATAATTGCTGCTAAGAGTCCGCACAGGGTTGTTCTTGGTGGTATAGAAAATGTAAGGGGGCTTGTTGTAGTATAGTGCTTCCTAAAGTGGGCATAGTCTCCCCAGAGGTCAAAGGCAATAACCCTATCCATTATACATCACTGTTATAGATTAAGCTGATTCACTATTAATCAATCGCCTCTCGTTTCCACATATCATTAGTATATAAAATCACTGTTATAGATTAAGCTGATTCACTATTAATCCTTGTTTATCAAGCTCTTTTATCAGATCGATTTGTTTGCTTTCCCGTTTGAATATTATCCGTTTATCAAGCATCAAATCTATATCCTTTATTTTGTCGTTATTAGCATGCAGGGAATCAAATAATTTGGTTACATCTAGAACATAATCTTCGGTGTCTCTAATTTCCTCATCTCTAATACCTGATTTGAGTTCCAATAAAGCGTTAAGGTCACCTATGTGATAGTTTTTTTCTTTGTAGTTTATTTTCATGAGAAGCCTAGGCATCTGACCAACTTTAGAACGGCTGATTAGGTTTTTAGTTCCGTTCCAAAGTGCACCCATAAGCAGGTCGACGTCACTATTTGTAAGCTTAGTGTGTTTGGCAGCATTCTCATTAATTACTCCATAGAACGCTATGAGACTGTAAGGAAGGACGTACATTTCAGTAAAAGTACCTTGCGTCTTATCTTGTGCTGAGGGCGAAACCGTTGTGCCCTTAATGAATTTAAGCTGCACTTTATGGAGCGATCGTCCTATCTTGAACTGGACTGGCCCTGTGAAAGTAATTGTATGATTCTTAACTGCAGCTGTTGCTCCAAATAACCTGATGTCTACGCATTTTTTGATCATATCCTCCCCTGAGTCAATTTTCAGATCGGACATACGTTCTTCTTTGGTTTTAAGATTACCGTCATCTTTTTTCACGCCTAAAATGAACACTTCTTCGTTACGGAAGTCATGTAGATAGTCGCGGATTGTTCTTTTTAGTCGAACATCAGTAACGAGATTTAACATAGTTTCTTCGTCTATACGTGGTTTGTTCTCATCCAGAGGATCCCCATTAGGATTACTGTCCTTGACATCATATAGGAACACTATTTCGGATCTATTAGATACTATTTCACTCATCATCTTTCACCTCTTTTGATTGCTTTAAATAGCTAGCCAGATTCATTCCCAACACGAAATAGAAACTGACCTCATCTTTAGAGAGGCCCCAATCACTGCCCGCTTGAATTAAATACTCACTGACAAGTTTCTCCAATTCTCTATAATAGTTTTTATTGTATTCTTCAAATTTGTTCTGTATATCCGGAAGAAGCGCTGAAACTTTTCTTTGATCTAACCGAAGTCCCTGAAGCTTTGTCCTGAATGGTGTGGCACCCCTGTCGGTATACTGGATGTTCAGTAGAAGCTGTGCGAGAGCACCTACAATGAATACTGCTCGCGCAGAGTTTCTGCTGAAGAATTCAGGGAATCCATCAAAAACGGCTTCAAGTTTTTGTGTGCTACTTGTATGTTGGGGCTCATTCATCATTTCACGAATTTTATTTTCATTCATATTACCACCATGATCATAATCACTTAGAATACCTAACTGCTGTAGATATAGTAAAGAGCAGAGACCTCTCATTCCCGCTTCTTTTGCATTGTAGCCCTGTGCAAACTGTTTCCTCATACGGTTAACTACTCCATTGAGGAAGAAACGGTAGCTGACTTTTTCGTTCTGGAAAACCTTAGCTACTATATCAAGAAAATATGAACTCTTGTCTTCATCCCTTCGTTTCCCGAAAAAATACCAAAATGAACTGAAATTAAACTCCAGCGGTTTTTCACTAACTAGTTTTCCTTTCCCATAGACCTTGACATTATATGATTTAAAATATGGATTTTGGTCAACTAAATCTTTTACTTCGAAGAGCTTACGTAATCTACGCGGGAACACATCTTCAATGTACCGTAAAATCTTAAATTCGTTATTTGAAGCAGCATAAATCAGGATATTACAGTAGAACGTGTTAGGTTTATCTGAGAGATGATAAAGGATCTCTTCCTCTGTTTCACCTAGTAGTTTTTTATAGTCCTCGGTTAAACGAATTTGCGTACCTTCCCCATGATAATCTTTCAGTGTTTCGTAGACTTCGCTATCAACATCAGGATTAAGAGGCTTCGGAATCAACAGATAATCAAAACCGTAAAATCTAAACTTTGCATTTTCATCTAGGAACCTTTTTCCTTCTTCAAGAGTTAACGCGCAATCTCTGCATACAGGATAGTTTTTCCAAGCCTTGCTTTGATCGAAGCCTCCAGACACCATACCTGGCTTATCCACTGTGTAGAATGTATAAGTCGAGACAAAACCGTATACCTCCGCTCTTTTTTTTCTGCAAATAGCACAAGTCTGATTTTCTGATTTTGAGGTCATATTATATTTTTCAAAATAATTCGCCAAGGCTTTCACACGTAATAATTTCCTAAATGCTGAAATGTCTCCAAGGTATCTTCTTTCACCCTTGTCGTGAAGAATTATCGTGACTATTCCACTTTCTTTCTCGGTTTTAAGAGAACTATGTTGTGTAGAAATGTCTTCAAGTATTTGTTTGCTGTTTGATAGAATGCATGCTTTAATGTTGGTGAGGAGGGCCTGTTCCTCTTCAGTTAGTCCGTATGAAGGATCAGAAAAGTCTGTCTTGAACCATTTGAGAAATTTTCCTTTAAAGGTTCTCTTAGGCTCTGTTAATCTACAGGTTGGTGAAAGGTCTGCCCCACTTGAACCACCGCGCCTGTAAAGATAACGAACTATCTTGTCTGATGTATGTTCTTCTTTTCCAACACGATTAAAAGTTATATCTTTGCCTTTTTTTTTTAAGCTCTACAGTTATTATGGTTTTATAAAGATCTGAGCTTTTTGGATCCTCACATAAGATTTCAGTTACTTGTTCAGCATCGTCAAGACTAACGCCTTTGTCATCTAGAACATAAACGCCAACGTTATGGATGGCTTCAATCATGATGCTTATAATAACCGCGAATATTGGTTAAAAATTTTTTCATCAATATGGACAGATTCTTCTGTAGCAGCAATCAATGCATCTTTTTTTATTTCCTGTTGTTTCGGGGAACTGTTCCCTTTGAATTATGCAAAAAATATTCCGGATTATGTCCTCTGCTTGCTGAAACAGTTTCTCGTTGAACGTTATCTCTACAATCTTGTTTTCGCTACGGGTATAACAAAGATAACCTCTATAAACTGGACGGTTGAAGTGTTCTGCTATCACTAATCCATACAACGCAGATTGGTATTTATGAGTTTTAAACACACGGTTATGGTATTTAGCGAATTTATAGTCTAATGGAGCAACTGAACCATCCTCAAGAAAAAGCACTTCATCCATAATGCATCTAATCCGGTGTTTTTTTGAGCACAGGTAAATCCCAGTGAGTTTATCCGTAACTCCGTATCGTTTCCTCAGATATCCAAGGTTTGTTTTCTCTTTACTTTTATGAAGTGCTCTACCCTTCTGCACTTTAATTAATCGTCCCTCATGTTGAGGTATTCCCAAACAATGCATAAAATAGGTGAAACGAGGACAGAAAAGATACTCAATTACATCGCTGATTGTGATTGACTCTTCAGAGAAACATGACGCCAAGCTTATCCCTCACAAGTTCAAGGTCAAAGTCTTTCCCCAGTAATTGTATTCGTTTTAAACACTTATCACACATGGGAAAAACATAAACTGAATCATTTTCCTCAATTAAATCACGACATTCAAGGGCGAGAGAATCCTGCTGATTAGAGTTCAATGTACCTAAGAAAGCACTTTTCTGGACCCTATATAATCCATAACCTTTACACCGATTAGCTACAGCGTTTCGGACGCTGTTGTCGCTAATATCATATATCACCCAAACAAGCAGAGAATTCACGTTCCAGTTAGCTCATTTGCTATGCAGTAGCAGTTAAACTGGATAATATTTCGCAACTTAGTTTTCTTTCGGTGATACATAACTTGTATGTCGAAGTGATCATTTAAAGCAGTCATTAAAATCTTTTTACCATTATCATTTAGCACGTATCCACCTTCGACCTGATCAAAACAATTGTCTTTCATAATTTTACGCGTGAAAAGAAAAAGCACTATCTCATCAACATGACTTCGATATTGCTCTATGATGTCAAAAACAAATGATTGCTTATTATAGTCATCAGTGTGAAGAAAACCAACGTAGGGATCAAGCCCCGCTAGAATACAGGCTCTTTCAACTATGCTGTAAAGGACGCCATAACCATAATTTAAAGTGCAATTAAAGGAGTCTTTTGCTGGTCTCCTACTTCTTCCGTTGAATCTCCATTTTTTGGATAGAGTTTTTGAAATAGTTTCGAAGTATATACGTGATGAGATTCCCTCGAGACCAAGAATTTTTTGCCTATTTTCCTCAATTTTTCCCTCAAGTTCACAAATCTTCTGATAATATGTTTGTAGTTGTTCAATAACGGATGCTATTTGCTCCTGCTGTGTAGGTCTAGTTTTTTTCAGTTTTTTTAATAAGTTAATTTGATTTTTCAGTTTCTTTTTGGTCCATTCTTTAACTAAATTGAGTCCTTTATCGTTTGTACTTGCTTCTAGTTGTCTTCGCCTAATCAATGGTGTGCTTCCTAAATTTGGGTGCCATATTCTAGCGTATGGATTTCCATATTTGTCAAGGAATACAATGTCAATGTTGTTTTTCATCGCACAATGGATAGCGTCAGTAGAGACGAGAGCTGAGGTGGATATCCAAATATTGTCCACTTTAATTACTGGCACTTCGATATTTTTTTCGTCTAACATGATCAGGAACATGTCTTTATGTTTCCTGAGATATGCACCAAAATTGTTTATAACAAGCTGCATCTTTATCCCTCCAAAATAACTCCAAAGCCTCGCGATACTGATTTACCTATACTGAATAATGGAGGCATATCAAAGTTTATTTTGAATTGCCCATAAAACCCTAGTAGTGGACTACCCTTTATGTTACAATTAACTGGTTTAACATATTGTATTTCAGCAAAAATTTTTTTATCTATTTTGATGGCAAGTCCTTTTGATGCCGAAAGGATGTTCCCTACAAGTATCCGCGATAATAATTGTTTTCGTGCGATCCAATTAATATCTTTGTATTTCACGTAATTAGTATTGTTTAAAGCCAGCCAAGGCGTAACGAAATAGTATTGTTTCTGTGAATCTGTAACCGTAAATATGTGCGCTTTTATATTCAATCGTTTATTGAGGATAGGATATTTTTCAGTTCCAATGGTTATGCTATCTAATTCAGTAAATAACTTTGATACTTCATCTGCGCCTGCTTGTATACCAAAAATTATTGCTTTTCCTCGTAGAATTAAGTAATGTATTAACGGATACTTATACGCTAATTTACTTTTTTGTAAGTGTTGATGAAACAGTGGGTTGTTTAAGTGTTTAGATGCAATATGCCCTCTGAATTTTTCTGGGCTGTTAGGGATTAACTTACTTGAAGTTAATACAAGCGTTGATACTTTAGTAGACAAATTATGCTAAACCTCCCACATTTCATATATGATTCTTTGTTTTTTATATTGTGATCGATCCCATTTGCTTTTGGAGTAAGACACAAATATTTTAGGAAACAAGTCCCAACTTTGGGAAGCAACGGGTGATTTCAATAAACTTGAAAAATTGACAATATTAATTGTTAAGAAAGAAAGGCACCTGTTAATCTATTGGTTCCTAATCTAAAAACTCCTTCAAATAAACTAAATTTTGCTCGCCTAAAAGCATGATCCTATTTCGCTCCAATCTCCTCAGAGCCCTCAGCTTTTCCAGCGCTAAGCCCACATCAACCAATATATTTCGGAATTCTTTGGATGAAATTATGTCAAGTCTATCTTTCGCGATGTTTACAAGCATAGGCAGTAATGCTTCCATATCTGTTCTCTGGTATTCCCCAATTCAGTCAACCATCAGTTTTATTAGGATCCAGTCTAGCCTGTTGGATTACGGGCACAGATACCTCTCGTTCTATAATCCGTTTTATGAAGCGTTTTTGGGCTGAAAGGTGTGAGTTTTGGAGGTTAAAGATTCCGCAATTGTTGTTTCGATGAGGTTACTTCGGCTTCTGTTTTTTTCTTTTGCTTCCTTATCGATGCGTTCTAAAAATTTTGAAGAAATGTAAATTGTGATCATTTGTTTACGCATATTTTATATCTGATTCTGTTTGAATATGTTTTTTACTGTTAAACTCTAACAGAATAGGTTTTATTATTTTTTCGCTAAAAATCATTCAAAGTAATGTTTCTGGATGCATGAACTGAAAGCGAAAACTAATAGCAACTCCTTCAATGATCCACGCGGGCTAAATGCTCGCACGTCAGATGTGCGGTTCAGCAGCCCAATAAGCATAAATGAGATCGTTTTTGCTGCTCGCAGAGAACCTGTTGCTAAACGTGTTATAGTTGATGTCGCCTACGATGTGATGGCAAAAGGCTTCAAGGTCCAAGAGGAGACTGAGAACCCACGTCCCGAATGGACAAGGCAAGTCTCGAAGATTCTGGATGAGCTGGACACAAAAGGAAAGCTACGAGAGCTGATTCTTTTTGAGCGGCTATACAGCTGGGCTGCTTTGGGGTCGTCATACGTTGATTATGGCGATGATCCGAGCAAACCTGTTCAGTATCCAAAAAAGATAATTTCGCTAACAGTGTTTAGTGACCACAACTTCACCATAATGTATAGCGATGACGAGAAGGACGAGAACAGCGAGTGGGCAGGTCAACCAAACCTCTACACGGTTAAATTTGGGAGCACCATAAATTAATTAATCCAGAAAATCAGGATTGAACTATGTCCTTCCATGATCAACGATCTAAGAAATTAGTAGTCGTATCCCATTGTATATTGAATCAGAACGCTCGTGTGTTTGGCTTAGCTCAATACCCTGCAACAGTTCCAGAGATTGTCAATCTCCTACAAGAAAACAAGGTTGGATTATTTCAGCTTCCTTGTCCTGAGCTAATTACTTGTGGTGTCATTAGACCTCGTAAAACAAAGGAGGAGTACGACACTGAAGAGTATAGGCGAGTATGTAAGCAGATTGCAACCACAATTGCTGACCAGCTGAATGAATTTCTGAGAAATAAGGTGGAAGTCACTGCTGTTATCGGAATCAAGAATAGTCCAACCTGTCATGTTGGATCACAGCCTATTGAAGCTGGGATACTGATGGAAGAACTGATGTTAGTTATGGAGAATAGAGGCGTTGAACTTCGTTATCATAACCTAGATTTTAAAAAAGTCTCCGAAACCATCGAATGGCTAAAGAAAACCATCAGATAGCATATGTAGTATAGCATTAGTTGTCATATGTGTGAACACTATTAGTTATACGTTATGTATATTGGTTGCATACTTAATTAGTGTCGACTGCTGCTTGATGGTTTGAAATAATGTCTTCGACGTTTCGCGCAACCTTGAAGGTGTAATCCCCAAAGCCTATGGTTATTCTACACAAGCCAGACGCGATCATGAAAGCATTAAATACAGTAACCATTTCTATTTTAATTGTTTGTTTGGAGATGTTGGAGTTCATAAGGCAGCTTGCAGTGGTTTCCAGAGCAGAGTTTCTTTTACCTAATTTAGGATCGCTCATTATGGGGCTTGCTTGGGGTGCTGGACCTCCTTTGAGTCTAACAGAGATATTAATCTTAGTTGTGCTCTCATTTATGATAATTAACCTTAGCTCAGCCATTGGTGCTCAGGCAAATACGCTTTCTGACTATGAGCTAGATTTGAAGGATTATCGCAAGAAAGGGTTAGTTCAAGCGTTGGGCAATCTTACGCAAAATCGACTTAAACAGGTGGTGATTGTTGAGTTTGCTGTCACTTTCGCTTTGGTTGTAGTGTTTATTTTAGTGCAGGCAAAACCTGTTTTGTTGCTTCTCTGGATCATTGGAATCTCTTTAGGTTATCTTTACTCAGCTCCACCACTGCGTATAAAATCCAAGTCCTGGATAGCCCCTGTGACACTAATCCTTGTACTTGCTGT
>JAEOSP010000733.1 GCA_016840305.1 Candidatus Hodarchaeota archaeon | reverse complement strand
CCGATGCTATCAAGTGAACAAATTATATCAGCTCTAACTAAAATTGGGAGGAAAAATCCAAGGTGAATAATATGAGCCCAGAAAATGATGTATTGCCTGGTTATGTCAAAGAAACACGCAAAATTTTAATCCAAAATAAGGTGAAAGTTTGGTCAGAAGTTACTGTTAGAAAATATAATGGAGCTCATTTCAAGGGAATTGTGTTACCTAGAGCAGCTTTTACTGATCCGAATTATTTGACTTTGAGGGTATTGGATACGGGTTACAATATTGGAATAGAGATAACAGATAAAACAAAATTTGATATTCATGGATATTCTGAAGGTAACTACCGTCTTCCAGCAATTGATGTGAAAAGGGAAGAATCACTCCCTGAAGTAGTGTTATTGGGAACAGGGGGAACCGTTGCAAGTAGATTGGATTACCGAACCGGAGCTGTGCTACCCGCTTTTACTCCTGAGGAGCTATTTGCTGCAGTTCCAGAAATCCAAGATAGGGTGAACTTAACACCTAGAACCCTATTCGAAATATTATCTGAGAATTTCAAACCAGAATATTGGGTGAAGACAGCTAAAGAGATTAGTAAGGAGATCGAAGGCGGAGCTAATGGTATAATCATAGGTCATGGTACAGATACAATGGCTTATACAGGTTCAGCATTGTCGTTTTTTTTGAGAAATCTCCCTATCCCTGTTATAATATTGGGTTCACAGCGATCCTCGGATCGACCTTCCAGTGATGCTGCAATTAATTTATTGAACGCAGCGACTGTAGCAGGTTATGCAGATATTGGTGAAGTATTAATTTCAATGATGGGTTCCACAAGTCATAAGGCTGATTATTTACACAGACCAACTCGAGTACGCAAAATGCACAGTAGTAGAAGGGATACTTTCCGCAGTCTTTCAGTTCCCCCAGTCGGAAGAATAGATTGGAAAACACAGGAAGTTAGCTACTTTTCTCCTGTTAAATGTCGTTCCCTGAAAGAGGACTTCATCTTAAACACAAAAATTGATCCTAGAGTAGCGATTCTCTATTTTTATCCTGGAATGGATCCAGATATGTTACATTCTGTCATAGATTTAGGATATCATGGAGTTATAATAATTGGTACAGGACTAGGTCATGTGAGTTCTGAATTTTATTCGGCGTTGGAGCGAGCAAAAGAAGAAAGCATTCCAATTGTAATGGTTGTACAACCCCTATTCGGATATGCTCATTTAAGAGTGTACGAGACAGGTAGGGAAATGTTGGCAAGAGGAGTTATAGAGGGAAGTAATATGCTTCCAGAAGCTGCTTATCCGAAGTTAGCATTCGTATTAGGACAGACTGGTTTTCCAACGGATATAGAAGAGGTCAAAAAGCAAATGCAAACGAATTATGTGGGAGAATTAACAAATAGGGAAGGGCGTTTTGGGTTCAGTGTACTTCAAGGGATTGAACCTGGTTTAGAAAGTTTAATGGAAAAAATCTGAGTCTCTGATCAATTTCTACAATAAATACAAAATCATAACATCTCGCTTAACGTTGGATATATCCCTGTTTGTAGATACTTTAGTCGAAGAAAATTGGGGTAGTTTCATCGAGAAATGGTTATATTGTCTCAAATAGAAAAAAAAGTGAAGAAAATCAGTATTCTTCACATTTTCGATAGAAGTACTTTGTCGGATGGGAGCAGGATGGACATAGCTCTGGAGGTTCGTTTCCCTCATGTATGTATCCACATTCTGAACAAACCCAATAAATTTTTGTTTCCTTCTTATAAAGAGAATTTTGTTCAAGTTCCTTAATGAACTTCTGATAACGTTCCTCATGATGAGCTTCTGCATTTGCAATTGCGCGTATTCTAGTTGCGATTTCAGGAAATCCTTCTTCATCAGCGATATCAGCAAACTTGGGATATAGAACTGCTGTTTCGTGGTGTTCACCAGCAGCAGCGGCTTTAAGATTTTCTAGAGTATCATTTAATGTAGTAGGTACTACTACTCCATCAATACTTGGTTCACTAAGATTTTTATTGTTCATTTTCTTTTTCAATATCTGAGCCATTCTAAAAAACCAAGTAGCATGTTGACGTTCCTGTTCAGCTGTTTCTAGAAAAATTCTCTCTATTTGAGGAAACCCCTCCTTTTTTGCTACCTTTGCATAAAATGTATATCTATTACGAGCCTGTGATTCACCTACATAGGCTTGTAATAAGTTTTCAAAAGTTTTTAACATGATTATTAACCACCGTGACAAAACAGGTCTTTGTCATCTGAATTACTACCATTGAATATTAATTTTGTTCAGCTTTCTTGAATCAATAGATGATACAATAACCCTTCCATTAAGTGTGTGGGGTTTAAATCATTAATTGAAGCAAATGGGAACCAGTACACATTACCTCCTTCCCATTCTTCATTTGCAATAAGTGTTTTTTGTTCGAGAAGATGTGAATGGATCTTTTTATTGAGTGAACATTCTAGCAATAACACAACTCCAAGATTATTTAATTCGCGTAAGATACTAATCAAATAAATCGTGTTTGGATCAAGATTTATGTAAAGTCTTCATTAATCTCCCGAAGACAAGCATTAGCCACTGAATCATTACTATCATCTACCTCAAACATACCTCCAGGAATTGTATAATAGCCTGGTTTGTATTCTGACGACTGAGCTCGCTTTCCTAGAAGAAAATTATCCCCTATGGGATCACGAATGAACAGTTGAAATCCTATGGATCCTAGGGATTCTTTTAGTTTAATTTTATTACGCTCTAAGTATGTTAGGGTTGAAAATTTCATAGATCTTGTAGTGAGTACTATCATCCTTTCCTTTACTGAGAAATTATCAAGGAATAATAAATCTCCATCATAAAGATTAGGAAACTGAAGAAGATAACTCTTCCAATGCTCATTTTTTTCATTAGGAAATTTAGTAGAGAATTCAAACTTCTTATCAGGTAAAAATGTCCAAATAACATCTGATATGGGAAATTTGCCACTCCAAAGCTCAAAATTCTGCTTCGACATTATTGCGACCATTATTACTCTCTAGAAGGGATTCAATGATGTGAAAAGCTGTTTAGGTTATATCTGTGTTAAGCTATCTTCACAAAATCTTATTTTATTTGTTTTTTAATTTTCTTTGCATCAAACAGAACCGAGGAAATGCTTCTTTACAATATAGGATTTTTGATCTTGAGTAAAGAATTAAATGAGAAAGCCGACTTAAAAAATAAATTTCCGTCAATAGCCGACTTAAAAAATCAATTT
>JAEOSP010000732.1 GCA_016840305.1 Candidatus Hodarchaeota archaeon | reverse complement strand
TTTTTTCTTCGTTTGGATCAAGTTCAAACTCTGTTTCAGAAATCTTTAATAAATTTTTAAAAGGATTTAAAATTTCAATATCTAAACCTTTTTCCTCGTTATTTGTTAAAGTAATTTCTCTTATAATAGTTTGCCCTTGTTCTAATTTAACTTCTATTTTTTCGATGTTGATTTCTAAATTAATAATTTCTTCAAGAACTGATGCTCCTCTGCTACTTCCACCACCTCCACTTGGGGGCGTGTCTGAAGGTGTTTCTTCTGCACTATAAACACCAAATTGATTTACATTGAAACTGAGGGTCCCCCCCGAGTAACTTTTATCTGTACAAATTGAATCAGGACACACAGACCCATCTCTAAGTATTCTTGGATTTGAAAAAGATAAACCGTATAAGTAAAGTGTTGCAGGTTTGTTCAATCCAGTGAAATTTTCAGAATCTATTTCAATCCTATTGCTTGAAATATTTAGGTGTTGATTTATGAAGACAATGCCGTCTGTTGAATCATTATCTTGTAAAAGATTTACTGATTCTAAAAAAATAATTTGCCCTAAAGAAGGGTAATGGAATTTTACATTTGAAAGATTTGGCAGTTCTTCATAACCATAATCAAAAAAATCTGTTGAATTTCCTTTTTTTCTAGTTCGAATATTTATAGTGCTGTTGTCAATATGATCCCCCTCATCAAATTCATGATCTATAATAAAAACAAGACTTCTATTAACAGAAAAAGTTATGTTTCTTTTAGTAATCCCTTCGCTATTATTTGCGTAGAAATAAAGAATGTGAACACCATCTGCAGCATTAAAAGTTGTATTTTCAGTAATTGTGGAATTATCTCCTTCATCTATGTTATACCAAAGATTATCAGCACTTCTTGCTATAAACTTCAAACTTAAATTTCCTATGTAGTATGTGTAATTTTTTGGAAGTTTAAGTGTTAGAGTTGGTGCTCCTACAACAATAATATTCATAGATACTCCTGCTTCTGTTACTTCTCCTGTTACAGCTTTATTTGTTATTGGAGCATTTTTTGTATTAAAAGTATGAAATATTAAATAAACTGAAGAAATAGCAATTACTAAAATAAAAATAAGTAACAAACTCTTTTTTTTCATATATTGATCTAAGTAAGTAGATATTTAAATTTTGTTAATAAAATTATTTCTTTTTTGATCCTTTCCTGACTTTAACTAAATATATTATAATTACTAGTGTCAATGCAATTAGGAGAACATAAATAAAATTTATATTTTTTGAAGGCTCAGATCTTTTAATACTCTCTTCATAACCCACTACTTCTACAGGGAATTTACTTGTAAAGGCCCCTGTAATTTGAACCATTCCTCCTTCTTCAGAAGAGGTTTGTTTGAAAGAAACTTTAACCTCATATGTTTCTCCAATCTCTGCATTTTCTGGAATCTCTACTCTTATTTCTACTGGAACTTCTCCAGATCCAAGAGGAACAGAATAATCAAGATTATTATCTATTAATGTAGCAATTTCAGAATTTTTTGTTATTTCTGCTCTTAAAATTATATCTTTATCACCGACACCATTTTGAAGAGCTAAAGTTACAATAGATGATTCTCCTTCTGCGAGTTTTAAGGGGTTTTCATCCCAATAAGAGGTTGCAACTCCTGCTGCAGAAACCAAACCTGCAAGAAGTATTAAAACACCTAGTAATAATCCTCTCTTCATGTTTATCATATTGTTTTTTTTCATTTAACCAGCAAGGATACTGATAGCTTCAGCTATCAGAGGAATTGCGTCCTAAATTTACTTATTCTTTGATTCATGATTATGATGAGCCGAGATACTCGGCTCCTTGAAATAAACAACGAATATAGTGTGAACTGTATTCTGGAGGGTAACATGAGTTACAGCTTTATGAAACTTTATGAGCGATCTAATCGTTCAGTTGGAATTGCTTTTTGGCATATCCAATTTTGTACTAAATATCGCTTTAAGATGTTTAGTAAGTTTAAATATAAAAGCTTGATGGGAGCTTGTATTCGACGGGCTTGTTGTGAACATGACCTTAAGATTGTTGCAATGTACGTCATGCCTGATCACGTGCATCTCGTCGTGAAAACATCTACCAAAGTAAATCCAAGCAAGATTGTCCAGTTTATCAAAGGAGCTTCTTCTTACCTTTTCTTTAGGTTTCATCCTAAAGCTAGATTGAGATATCCAAAAGGACATCTATGGAGCAAAGGCAAGTTCATTGCTTCTGTAGGCTTTACTGACTTAGACTTTACCATTTCTTATGTACTACATCAAGAAGAACATCACGGTTCTTCTATCATTAAACCACATACTTTAGTATGTGGTGAGTCATTTTAATATATTATTGAAGCAATTTTAGCTACAGAAGGCCACCTTTCTGTAATTTCCCTTGCCACAGGCCCTTTAATTTGTGTTCCTTT
>JAEOSP010000731.1 GCA_016840305.1 Candidatus Hodarchaeota archaeon | reverse complement strand
AGAATATCATAAGTAAACCACCATGTGTTGTTAGTCTTATAACAGCCACACTTGGTTCTATCCCTCCTGTATTATATCAACCTGAACCCCGAATCAAGCTTTTCAATCTATCACTTCCAGATCGGATAAATAGAGTAAATTTCTTTGATAGACATCTTGAGACTATTCATTTGAATGTTGATCCCGAGAAAACACGAAAACGTATTATTGATGATCTTGCTGATATGACTGAAGGTTTCAAGCTGATGGATCTCGTTCAGATTGTAAGACTTGGAAAGGAAGAACAAAATTTATCTCCTGAAAAACTGATTAACTTGTATAGATTTGGTCAACGACGTTCCCCTTGGGAGGATTTATCTGATGAAAAACTCCTCACTGTTGAGGATGAATTGAAACAGCGGGTTGTAGGTCAAGATCATGCTGTACAACATTTAGCAACAACAATCATCAAAGCAGCTATGGGGTTGTCTGGAATTCAACATTCTGCTCAAATGACCAAACCTAAGGGAGTATTGTTTTTTGTAGGGCCAACTGGGGTAGGTAAAACCGAGTTGGCAAAAGCAGCAGCGGAATTCCTATTTGGAGATGAAAGTGCGTGTATTCGTTTCGATATGAGTGAATATAGCCACGAAGAATCAGATCAAAGACTGATTGGTGCACCTCCTGGATTTGTAGGCTTTGAAGAAGGGGGTCAGCTGACAAATGCTGTTATTGAACGTCCATTTAGTGTTCTTCTATTTGATGAGATAGAGAAATCTCATCCCCGAATTCTAGACAAATTTCTCCAAATACTGGAAGACGGCCGATTAACAGATGGTAAAGGAGTAACTGCTTATTTTTCTGAGACAGTGATTATTTTTACTAGCAATATTGGTTCTGCAGAGGTAGATCACTCAAAAAATTTAGATGAAATTCAAAGTGCATATCTAGAAGCCGTGAAAAACCATTTCAATGAAGTGCTTAAAAGGCCAGAATTACTGAATAGGATAGGGGATAATATAATCGTCTTTAATACAATAACAGATGCGAAATTTCGACAAGAAATCATAAAACGTAAATTAAAACCATTAAAAGAATTGATTCGGAGTAAATATGGAGTTACCCTTTTAATGGACAATAAAATTTACAGTTATTTCGAAAAAAGGGCTGTAAAAACTCATGGCGGGCGGGGATTATTGAATGCAGCTGAAAGAGATTTGATTAATCCACTCTCTATGTTTTTATTTAAGAAAAAACAGTTTCTTGACGAACAGAGAAGTATTCACGTCAAATATGATGCAGAGAAACAACCTCCAATTGAATTTGAGATAACGGAGGAATAAAATGGAAAAAGAGTCAGATATTCTTCTAAATATTGCAGACGTTTATCCTGTCAGTTATTCAAATGGTCCTGGACGAAGAACGGTTATTTGGGTTCAAGGTTGTACACTCAAATGTCCAGGATGTTTTAATCAAGAATTTCAACCACATATAGAACGATTTCTTGTTGATCCTCGAAATTTTGCATATAATATAATTGATCTATGTAAAACACATCAGTGTGAAGGGATTACCCTCACAGGGGGTGAACCCTTCCAACAAAGCCCAAGTGTTCTACAATTTGCTGAAGTTATCAAAAAAGAAGGGTTAACCATTGTTTGTTTCTCAGGATATACATTTACAGAATTACTGAAATCCAAAGATGAAAATATTCAAGCATTACTCGCTAATATCGATTTATTAATCGCAGGGCCATTTGATAATTCTAAGAAATACAATCGGACGTGGTGTGATGATCCTGACAAAGAAATAATTTATTTAAACAATCAAATCTCATTTAAAGCCCACGCTAAATCAAATGACCTTGAATTTATTGTAGATGGGTGTGAGATTTCTGTAACTGGATTTCCAGAACAGGTTGATTACCACATATTAGAAGAGCTTCTTAATAGCAAACAGATAGTGATTAAATAAAAAAGTGATTATAATTAAACTAATCATTTATTACAATTTTATTCTTTACATTAAGGTGTTTTCAATACATTTCTGCCTTTGAAGAGATCAAAGATTCAAAGAGAAGAGAATAATTGAAAAAAACCTAGATTCTAGTTAAAAAAAAAGAAATGAGTACGGTAATATCTACTGTTTGGTAGAGGGCATCATTACCGTGACTCTAGGGTTCTTATAAATAGAAATTTTTATTCTCTAGTGTGAAGTACTTCTTT
>JAEOSP010000730.1 GCA_016840305.1 Candidatus Hodarchaeota archaeon | reverse complement strand
CTCGAAATTCAGGATGTGTGTAGGCATCGAGAATCAAACCTTCGTTTTCAGTTAGAGAGAACTTATTTTTCAGGTTGACATTTGCAGGGGACTCAAAGTTTTTTAGGGAGATCCAACAAGAGTAGACCAAGTTATTTCTGTGATACGCGCCTAAAGCAATATAATGCTCGGAACTTAACCTTCGTCTGAACAGACCGAGTTTGTTTTGGTCAAATCTTAGGAAATTGCTATTAACAAGAGATTCATAATTCAATTGTCGAACATGTAATGGTATCTTTGGGTTAGGTGGTTCTATATACCCCTCCAAATCTTTCGCTATTAAAATAAATCTTTCGTAGCTAAGGTCGAGCTTCCTCATTAACGCTTTGAGCGCCCTTGCAGCGGAGTTTTTGAGGCCATATTGTTTGGTCTTTGTTTGGATCGAATCCATTATGCGAATAATCTAATCATGAGGATTTTTAGCGCCACCACCGGGACTGGATCACTGGGTAAAAGGGGGTTTCTCTTAAGAAGATGCATATTCGTACTAGCATCATTAACCCCCGACATAACTGAGAAGCAATACTTGATACCTGACTGGGCCAGGATTTTCTCAGTATGGGGCGAATATTTGCCATTGGGTACCGCAAAGAATTCAACATTGAGAGATAACTTTTGCTTTAATACATTGATAGAACCGCTGACTTCTTGGATTTCCTCGCTTTGTGTCAAATGAGTGAAAGGTATATGTGACTTAGAATGGGCACCGATCTTAAAGCCGCTTTCAGCAATTTTGCTCACGTGATGCCATTTCATCATCAACGGTGCCTTGAAGCTGCTATTTAATTCTTTGTGTTGTATGTATTTCCGAATATCTATTTCACCATCAATCAACTTCCGTAGAGTTACTTTGATGTATTTCTTTGGATATCCGTTTTTGATTCCCCACAATCTTGCACTATCATGCCACAATAAGGTATTATTCCCAATGAAATCCGTTGCTACAAAGAAGATAGCAGACGCATTGTGCTTCATCAAAATGGGAAAGGCTATTTCAAAATTATCCTTGTAGCCATCATCAAATGTGAGAATTACCTTCAACCCCCTTTTTTCTAACTGAACTTCTATAAGCTCAGTGGAGACAAATCCAAGAGTCCTCTTAATAAACGTAACTTGTTTTTCAAAGTTCTCTCGATAACTTAATTGATAGAGACTTCCATTTCTCCAATAATCATTCGTAAATGTACTAAAATTATGATAATTGAAGATCAGTAATCCATTTCTTTTGATTAGCTTATTTAGCAAAAAAAATATGCCGGAATAATATACTATAAAAGCGGCAATAACCTTAAGAACGTTCCTTACTCTCTGATCACTCATTTGTAATTTGTTCGAAAAAGCTGACCAATCTGCCTGCTTGTGTTTTCCAGGTAAACTCCTCTAAGACAAATTTCCGGGCCAATTTACCATATTCCTCAAAACCCTTCCTGTTCTCATAAGCTAGCTTTATCGCGTCCTTCAGATCAGAAGCTTTCTCACTCCTAGCATAGAATGCAAAAGGCATATTTCCCAGAACGGCCCTATGAGCTTCTATATCCGTTAGGACAACGCATTTTTGCATGGCTAGATATTCAAACAACTTAAGAGGACTACTAACCCTCCAGCCGATAAAATTTGATAAGGGGATGACTGGAAGATCGCACTCGGCTATCAAATCAGGAACTTTCTGGATTGGTACTGGTTGCAAGATGTCACAATAATCCTGCATCTCATGCTTTTTGATAAAATCAAAAAGCTGCTCCTTGTCCACAATATTACCGATTAGTTTGAGCCTGACAGGAAGGCCTTCTTGTCTGAGACATTTTGTTGCACACATCAATTCAAGGATACCCCGCGAGATCGATAAGCCTCCATGATAAAACAGCAATAAATTATTCGTCGTATTCTCTATCGGTATCGGCTTGAAAACATCTTCGTTAAATCCAGAACTCCAGATCACTGTAGGTAAATCAGTGGATTTAACGTTCTTTAATACAAACTCTTTCATAAATGGCGTAATGAAACTAATACCATCGCAAAGCCAGCAGGCAATTTTGAAGCTTAATGCAAATATTCTAAAACTAGTCTTGAAGTTCTCCTCTTCGACCGGGAGGGTTCGAATATCCAAAATATACTTTGTTTTCTTACCAAGAGCCCTACTCAACAAAATAGAGGGCCACGCTACAAGTAAAGTAATGTAGTCTGACATAACAATGTCTAGTTTACGAAATAAACCTACATACATGTTGAAAAATGAAAGTTTAAGTAAAAATAATATGCCTCTTATTCGCCTGGTCCTCGGTAACCTGAAATAATGAATCGTCTGGTTATTAAGGCCAAAATATATTGGTTTGTACTTGTAGGAACAATAATATTTTATATCATGTCCAAAATTTATTATCTCTTTTATCGTCTCGGTTTCTGTTGAATGATTTGTCGACTTGTCCAATAATTTGAATTCTTGCCAAACTATTTTCATTTATTTGTCCGTCCTACTCGGGCCCTTCCCGCTTTCATTCTCTGACCTTTAGCCGTATAATTAAGTTAGCTCTCTACACCCAAAGTTGTTAAAGCTATTAGCCTTTAATTAGCTAATAGGAGTATAATAACCTCAGGCATTTTGCTTGCGACTAAAAAAGCCCCCTTTTGTTCGATTTAGACCTTAGTTAGCTAGCTTTGTTCGGCCGACATATTTGCAAATATAGTAAATATCAACGATGCAAAAGCTTTAGAAATTCCTCCTCATGCTTTCGAGCAATTTTATCCCAGCCAAACGTTTTTTCTACAATGGACCTGCTATTAGCTCCGAACCTTGCTATTAATTCTGTATTACTCCACAATTTGTATATTTTTTCTGACAAGTCGTAATGATCATTGGACTCGAAAAAAAGTCCATTAGAGTTATCTTTTATCATCATCGGAATACCTCCCACATTGCTACCAATAATAGTTTTTCCACAAGCCATAGCCTCCAAAACCACATTACCAAATGGTTCGAATCTAGAAGGTAACACAAAAATATCTGCCGCAGCATATAATAGATTCAAATTTTTCCTAGAAGAAACAAACCCTAAGAATTTAACAACATTTTTATCCGACATTTTGATAAGTTCCTCTGCGTACCTACCCATTGTGTCTTGCCCAAAACCCGCTGAACCGGCAACATACACTTTGAGCTTCGGAATTCTATCTTTCAAGATATCGGCAGCTTTTATCAGAAGGTCAATTCCTTTTG
>JAEOSP010000729.1 GCA_016840305.1 Candidatus Hodarchaeota archaeon | reverse complement strand
ATTGTTATCTTGGGATTAAAGGCTAACTTAGTCTTTTTGAATACAGAACATATTTTTTTCTGGTCGAATTTCAGTAATAATGAATCGGCTCTTATATTGATTAGAAGTATTCCTTCTCAATCTTCATTACATCAGATGTGCTTGAACAAGTAGTATATTCTGTTAAAAGGTTTTTATTTAGAGTTAAGAACTGAATACCCCACTTAAAGTGATTTAAAAGTTCTCTCGCCATTTTTTGAAAATTCAATATGTATAAAGCTGCAGCTAAAGCCTCTACACTACTTAGTTTCGATTGCTTACCGTAATTAACAGGGTTTGTAGCAATTAAACGGGGCAGAGCTCGTAAATTGGGAAACTTTTTGGAAAAAATATCCTCTGCTTGATTCCATGAGCAATCTAGGACAGTAACTCCTGATCGCTGATATATGGTTCCATCGCTTCTTGTTAGTTTCTCTATTGCTAGAGGATTGAGTATAAGTGAAAATCTGGGAATCTGGGAAATTCTACTTACAAAGCGGATTTGATTAAAAGAAGTTAGTTTCTGACTTTTATAAAGTTGCCAAGTCTTTATTCCAGTACACTTGCGCTTATCACATTGGTTTGCGTGATACAGTGTTATAGTGGAGCGAAATTTTTCCTTATTTTTCATAATAATACTCGCCCTGACTTTTTTGAAGACGGTCGAGTTTCGAATCAAGTTTATTAACTCTCGGTCGGCCACTTTTCGGATCTCGACGAAAAGTAATCTTTAAATTTCCCAAAAAACGATTCATACCTGTTCTTACAGCTGAAGGAGAGTATCCTTTCCCGTATTCGCCAGGTTTTCCCAAAAAGACCAGATTTCGATCTGAGGCATAATCTTGGAAAACAATATCATGTTCAACAACAAAAGCTGCCGCATGGCGAGTCTGAATCATTCGACGTATAAGTTTTGCAGCAGTTAATCTATCTTCGATAGATAGAAAGGCAGATGGTTCATCAAAGAGGTATAAATCCGCTTCTTGAGCTAAAGTTTCAACAATGGTTACTTTCTGTAGTTCTCCACCACTTAATGTGCGAATTGTTTGTTCAAGAAGCTCCTCAAGGCCAAAAGCTCTTAAAAATTCACTTTTAAATTGAGGTGTGTTCGCTATCGAACCTCCCTTCTGGATTAGGTGCGCTAAAACATTTAAATCAGAGTCTGAAGAAAGGTATTGAGGTTTATACGCAACTCGTAATATTTTATCCTTTTCTTCCGATTTTTGAGTAGAAAATTCTTTTCCAACCAGCTTTTGTTTTTTTACAGTTCCTTTTGTTGGTAATTCTAAACCAGCCAACATTTTTATGAAGGTAGTTTTCCCAATACCATTTGGTCCAAGGATTCCAATTATCTCATTTTGGCGGATTTCACCGCCACGAACATCAAGAGAAAATGAACTATCATCAAAAGATTTTGAAAGATCCTCATAAGATAATAATATTTCTGACTCAAGTTTCCCAACACGTGCAGATGATTTCTTAATTGTAATAGAGTAATTTCGGAATCGCATATTCTCCGAGGGAATGTATCCATCTAAAAATACATTAATCCCTTCTTTTTCCGAATATGGTTGGGAACATATACCGTACATTGAAGGATTTCCGTAAAACATAGTTACATAGTCAGATACATAATCTAGTACAGCAAGATCGTGTTCAACTAAAATCACGGTTTTATTCTCGTTAATTAAACTCCTAATAACTTTTCCAACTCGTAATCGTTCATAAATATCAAGGAATGAGGAGGGTTCATCAAAAAGATAGATATCCGCCTCTCTGACCATGGCAACTGCCACTGCGACTTTTTGCAATTCTCCACCTGATAAAACTGCAATATCTCGATTCCAAATTTTATCTAGAGATAATTCATCTTTGAGATCCTGTAATACCTGTCGTTCATCAAAACGGGTTAAAATCTCTTTAACAGATCCTCTGACTTGCTTTGGAATACCCTCAATATATTGAGGTTTTCTTATGCATTTGATTTTGTTTTCTATAAGATAACCAAAGAAATTTTGAAGTTCAGTTCCTTTGTAGAAGTCATAAACACTTTCCCAATTCGGTTCTTGATCAAAAGAACCGAAATTAGGAATAATATCTCCTGAAAGTACTTTTAATGCAGTAGATTTGCCAATACCGTTTTGGCCTATAAATCCATTTACTTTTCCAGTCTTTATAATAGGTAAGCGAAAAAGACTAAATCCATTTCTGCCAAAACGATGTGTTAATTCTTTTTCAAGTTGCTCAGGAGTGTTTATAATTGTTAAAGCATGAAATCGACAAATCTTTGGGCAAATTCCACATCCTGTACAAAAGTTCTCGTGAATAATTGGTTGTGAAGTATCGGTTATGAATTCGAACATTTCAGTTCCAGAACGCACTACTGGACAGGATCCGCGACATTCTTTTACACATCGCTTGGGTTTACATTTATCTGTGTCAAGAACTACAATTCGCATTGTTAGTGAAAGCTCCTTGAAGCTATCGTATAATTACCTTTTCTCAGTCATTACTAAAGTACTTTAACCTAACCAATTGGACGAGTACTTAAAATTAAAATAGTGTTTAATTGTCTATTTAGTACAATTCTCTGGTATTGGAGAAACTACTCTTAAATAAATTGGGAGAAGGGTTTCAAAGATAAAATATTCCCTCTGCAGTCTTTCGGACTTGGCCCTTCACAATTACAGATGAAATATTGGACTTTTCATAAATGCATTTTGAGAGTAATTTGCTTGGTCTATTAATTTCGTATCCTTGTTCAATCACGATTTTTGTTCCTTTCGATAAGCCTCTTATACAATTATAACTATCAATATAGGCACCTAGCGGACCAACAGCACTACCTGTGGCAGGATCTTCCAGTACTCCTACTGATGGAGCGAACATTCTCATATGCACATGGGAATCGGAATGCAGAGTTTCGGAGCAGAATACTAGCAATTCTTGAGAAGAATATTCCCTCAATTCCTCCAATAATAGGTTTACATTCAATTTAATTGATTGTACTGACGATAAAGAGATTAAAGGAACAATTAGAAAGGGGAGACCTGTTGAAACGAATCTCATTGGCCATTTTTTTGAAATTTCTTTTTTATTAATTCCTAAAATGTCTGCAACCGTTTTTCTTTCATCAAACTCTTCTAAAAATATGGGATTTCGTTGCTGCATACTAATGAAATTATCTTCTGAGAATTCTATCTGAATTGAACCAATAGCAAGTTCTAAAACGGATTTTTTTACCTGTTCTTCAATAATTCCTTTATTTTTCAAAACAAATGCAGTTCCAAGGGTTGGATGTCCAGCAAAAGGAATTTCTCGTCCAGGAGTGAAGATTCTGATTCTTCTGATGCATTTTTCATCTTTGGGTGGTAATACAAAACTAGTCTCAGAAAAATTCATTTCACGCGTTATTCCTAACATTTCGTTATCTGTTAAATCAGATTCAGAGAGGTTCCAAAATGTCGCTAATTGGTTACCAGAAAAGGCATATCGCTCATCTGTAAAAACACTTGATTGAACAAAGTGGTAAGATCTCATTTTAACATCTCAATTTCAGGAAGGAATGCGTTATCATACAAGAAACAACAACAAGAATTAAACTTAGGTAATCTACAAGATTTTTCTCGATTACAAGGGTTTTAGAATGCGAGCATCGCTCCAATGAGTAATCCAGCTTCTGTTCTCCTACATTAGTTACCTTTTGTAGGTTCCTGACATCAACCTAAGCGCAACTCTCCTTAGTCTTCTGAAAGACCTAAATATCTGCTTGCATTCACCGAGGATGCTCGTCTCACCGTTACCCTGCTCGTCCTCAAGAGCTTAATAAGTCAAATGTTGCCAGAGACTTTACTCAATCATTGCCATAGGAACAGGGGCGTTCCGTTTCTGTACCAGAGCCCAACCTCTCGATTGACAGCAATTCCTCCACAGATGGGAAAAATTTACTGTTCGGCTTAAATGAATGGCTGGAATTTCCTCAGGTTTTTTGAAAACCCGAAGTCAGGCTGTTGCTTCGATGCTCGCAATTGGAACGGAAGTATCAATTCATATAAACTTTTTGAAGCTAGAAAGCAGTTTTCTCTGAGCGAAGGTAGATCCCTATATCAATAATATTCTTAAGGTGTATCTTTTCTTTTCCCAGTTTAATTTTCGCATAACCAAGAGGAATACGGCTTTTACTGCAAACTATTATCATTGATCCATCGATATACTCTTTTACATTTGTTATTGCATCAATAAGAGGGATTTCAACATTTTTTCCATAAATAAAACTCGTAACTTGTCTCTTAGAAGATAAAATTATTGGATTTTTACAGAGCGGAGCTAAAAAAGGAAGAGACTCAATTCCAATCCTGAATTTATTATTGATCCAAAAACCTAGTTTTATCTTCAGAAAGACTGGTATGCATTTTTCTTCACAAGTTGCTGTTGAAAAAGCATTTAAATATTCTTTATCTGCTTTATCAATTAAAAAAATGTTCTTTCTTTTGTTATGAAGCATAATTAATGCATTGTTCTTTATAATATCCTCAAATTTCATTGTTAACAGCATCTGATCTATAACTGATGCTACTTGTCCAATTTCCTCCTCATTTAAGAACGAGATCGACACTAATTACTCACCTTCTTTAGTAAAGCAACAAAAAATCCATCCATTCCTGGAGAAGGGAAAATTCTACGAGTATTAATAATCTGGGGGTTATATTTTTTCCGTGAGCTAGTGTTAATTCCTGATAAACCATACTTGATTGGTATAGGAAGAATTTCAACTTTATTCTCATGTTTTTCAACAAATTGATTAATTTGAAATTCCCCTTCTTCAGGTTCAAGACTACATGTCGAATAAACCAAAGTTCCTTTTACTTTAAGCTGTTTCCAAGCCCTTTCAAGTAGTAACTTCTGAATATTAGCTTGACGTGATATATCACCAATGATTCTTTTCTCAATTCTCTTATTTTTTCCTAACTTCAATCCAGTACCTGAACAAGGTGCATCGAGTAAAATATGATCAAAGGTTGTCTTAAGGTAAGAAAGATTTAACGCGTCACAATGTAAAATGATGGTATTAAATACACCTAAACGAGCGATATTTGCTTTTAATGCTGGAAGTCTTTGTTGTGATTTCTCGAAGGCGAAAATAATACCCTTATTTTTCATTATTTGCGCCAATAGGGAAGTTTTAATCCCAGGGGATGCTGCTAAATCAGCCACTATAGCACCAGAAGTAGGAGAAAGACTTTTAGGTGGGATTAATGAAGTTTGAGCTTGTATTGTAAACAATCCAGAAAGATATTCAGGTGTGGAAACTATTTTGAAAGGTTCACGTTCTAAAACAAGGCTTTCATCAAAATTTCGATCCCCAAACTTAAATCCAGTTTTTTCCAATTTGGTTCTCAATTCAGTTTTATTAATCATCATAGTATTTGGCGTAATGACTTTGGGATCTTCCTTTCGTAGTGCTTTCTGGATATTTTCTGCTTGACTATTACCATAAAATGATTCCCATCTTTTTATGAATTCTCTCGAAAGGGATCCGTTATTCATCGATATTTTCTTCTCCTATAGTTGACTACATCATTCTAGTGAGAAGTTCCAGATAGGAACTGCGTTCTTCCTTCCCAGACCATTTTGGAAAAATGTCCTTTAGGAAATCAATAATTTTTTCTTTTCCACTCGTGATATCATTAGTGTTTCTTGATACAATTATTTCAGCTTCAATATAAGTACCCAACCCTATTACTTCATCTAGTGATATTGTAATAAGATTTTTCTTCCAATTGATACGATTTTTCTTAATTTCCGCAATAGGGCTATATCCTAATCTTTCAAAGATTTTCAGGGCGATTAAATACTGTTCTGTTGAGATGGTTAATTCTTCACGGATTTTCATATCGTTACCAATTTTAGGGCCTTTATAAGTCACTTCTGCAACGATATTTTTCTCTCTTTTTTTTATTTGTCTTATTCTGAGCGCTTCATCAGTCTGCTGAAAGTCCTTTAATGGACTTTGGAAATATGTATCTCTCTGTTCAATTTCCTCGTAAGGTACACCAATTTTAGTCGTGATATAGGTTTGCGGGTCTTTAGCTAAAAAAACCTCTACTATTGGTATTTTGATTTCAACTTCCACGTAATCACCTTTACAGAAATATCTAATTGAAAGGATTTTTATATCTAAAGGTACAACTTGGAAGTATTTTTAAACCCGTGTTACTAAAGCAATTTGGTTACACATATCTACTCAAGTTTGGGGTTAGGTAATGGTGCCTACCATTCGTCGAACAAAGAGGAGAACTAAAAAAGACTCTAACATAGAATTATCACCACCTCCCGAACTCAGTACTGATTCTTCATCTCTTCCTCCACCTCCAATACTATCAGATGATATTCTCTCCCGTCCTCCTCTTTTTGAAAAACCAATAGCTTCTAAAATACAAACAAAAGATTTATTACCCTCAAATGGCGAACATAGTTATGATATCCTTTCAGAATTAGAAAAAAGTGGTTTTGGATCGATTTTAAAGGCAATTCCAACAAAAAAACCAGTAACTATTCAAACTGAATCTTTGGTAATTGAACAATTTCGCGCTGCGACAGATGCTTATCTTAAGGCCGGAGATAAGCATTTAGAGCTGAATTTCATTGAAAATGCTGCAGTAAATTATTCCTGTGCAGTGCTGTGTGTCCTACTAAGTGAAGATGTCTTTCAAGCTGTACATTTAATGAATGAATTAGGAAACAAAATACCATCCTCAATTCTTAGAAGTCAAATTTTCCTAGGAGTGAAGATGTTACTCAAAGCAAACCTTCTGAAAAATGCTGAATTCCTTGTTAAAGCAGAGGAATGGTTATTTTCAAATTTTGATCATTTGTATAAAGAAGATCAGATTCTAATTCGTCGCGCAAAGTTGTACACAGAAGAATCAATTGAAGAATGATGACTTCATGTGCTCATTATCGTAGAAGATCGATCAAAAAGCGATTTAACTTGATATAGATCCATAGAGGCATGTTTTCCCTCTTGAATTGCATCTGCAAGCCAATAAATACCTTTATGAATACCTTCTCCAGTGAAAGCACTAGTTTTGAAAATAGAAAGCACACGACTCATTTTTGAGTTAATTCCCATGAAATTTGCAAGATCTTCTTCTGTACAATCTATTAAGTCAACTTTATTTGCAAATATCGCCAGGGGTATGTTTTTTAAATGGTTCATTCTCAACATTCGCCACAGATAAACTCGGCTCTCTGGAAAACGCGCGGGGTCGCTTAAGTCTATAACATATATTAACCCTTTCGAATTTCTGGTATACATTTCCCATAAAGCTCGTCTAAACTGAAGTTGTCCTCCTAAATCCCAAGCTGAAAAGGTTACGTCTCCAATTTGAATGGTTTCAGCATTCATTCCAATGGTTGGAGTTGTATCAGGAATCCATCTACCAGTTTTCAATCTCTGTAACATAGTTGTTTTTCCAGCCCGATCAAGACCTAATACACTTATTTTGGCATTCTTTTTCGACATTTTTAGTCTAACTCCATACTTTTTACGATTTCACTCACTCACAATTGAGGAAAGAGGAAATTCCTCTTATATAATTAACGATTTTCTTTTCAAAATAATTGAATTCAATTTGTAAAGGTGTGGAAATCTACTTATGTTGATGCTCTGTTAAGTTCTAACAAAAACTTATTTGTTAATATGGCACTAGGAAAGCTCAAATATGAAAAAAACAGGTTTCATCTGGTCTGACGAATATACAAAATATAATTTAGGGGAAGGACACCCAATGAATTCACAACGGATGGATGTCCCCTATCAGTTGTTCATGAACCTTCCAGAAATGAATCAACAGATAATTGAGAAATATTCTCCTGATCTTGCATCTGAGTCAGATTTAACTAGATTTCATTCTCCTGCATATGTAAAAATGATGAAATCTTTATCAAAAGCTGGTGCTGGCTTTTATGGTCGATTTGGTTTAGGTTCGGGAGATTGTCCTGTTTTTCCAGAAATGCATGAAGTATCTAGTTTAATTGCTGGAGGAGCGCTTGAAGGTGCAAAAAGGATTATGAATGGAGAAGTACAGCAAGCCTTTTCCATGATGGGTGGACTTCATCATGCTTTTTCTGAAAGAGCTTCTGGCTTCTGTTATTATAATGATATCGTCATTACAATTAAATACCTTCAAGAAGAGTTCGGAATCGAAAGACTCCTTTATATTGATACAGATGTGCATCATGGGGACGGTGTTTTAGATGCGTTTTATAATAGCAAAAAGGTTCTTGGTATCTCGTTCCATGAATCTGGTCAATTCATATTTCCTGGTACAGGTCTTTCAGACGAAATTGGAGAGGGAGATGGGGCAGGGTATTGTATTAATATGCCCCTGTTTCCAGGAACATGGGATGAACAATATATTGATCTCTTTGAAAAGATTGTACCATGTATCTGGGAAGAGTATGATCCTGAATTCGTTATCTGGCAGTGTGGAACTGATGGTCACTTTAAAGATTTTCTTGGGCATTTAAATTTAACTACAAACTTATATGAATATCTGGGCAGAAGGATAGCAAAATTGAGTGATATAGGATCAACCAAAGGGCGTTTATTATTGCTAGGAGGAGGAGGTTATAATCCTGACTCTGTTGCTCGTGTGTGGATGACAATATTAGCTGCAATTATGGGTATTGATCTTCCAAAAGATTCTCCACAAGATTGGATAGATTATTGCAAAGATAAATATGATCTAAAGGTCGAGCCTCAATTAGCTGATGCAAAAATTAATCCAAAAAGTATTGATCGTCATGTACTTATTGAAGAAGCGAATAATCAATATATTCAAGTCCTAAAACAGGAAATATCTAATTCAACTATGTGGAAAAGCTGTATTGATGAGTTTTAATACTCATTTAAAATATTAAAAACCGAAAATAAAAACCAATCCTCATTACTTTAAGTGAAATGAAAAATTATAGATTTTAATAATTTGGGGAATTTACCAATGGATGATAAGAAATCAGTTGATATCATAAAAGATGCATTATTTTCTTCATCAGTATTCAAAGAAGGTGGAGAAAGAACTCTTGACCAATCATTTATCCCAGATACACTAAATTTTCGTGAAGATCACATTAGGCGAATATCTCAGAATTTTCGTGAATTATTTGTGAGTAAAGGAGGAGGACTTGAAGGCTTTTCAACCAATATTGCATTAACTGGTTCAGCTGGAATCGGAAAAACAGTAACTAGTCGATATACAGTTGAAAGATTACAAACAATGGCTGAGAAGTATCGTGTTAAAGTCTACATTGATTACAAGAATTGCTGGACAACACGCACTAAAACCTCAATTCTTCGTTCAATACTCAGAGATCAGTTCGGAGTAGCCAGTCGCGGTTTTAGCGATGAAGAGTCAACTGATATACTAATAAGGAGATTAAATTCTGAACAAGCGTATTTAATCCTGATTCTTGATGAAGTTAGTGTTTTACAACAGAAAGATATTCGTGGGTTTATTCATTTACCTGAAGAATTTGGATCATCTCATCGAATCTCTTTAATTATGATCAGTCGTCCCACAGAGTGGAAGGTCGCATTATCATCTATGGTATCTCAACGTATTGCCGATGTAATCCATTTTGATCCGTATAACTATGAGGAGACAAGGGAAATTTTGGACTATAGAGCAAAGTTAGCTTTCAAATCACACGCTTTATCAGATGACATTATTGATATGGTAGCGGAAATTTCTGATCAAACTAAGAATTTAAGGCATGGAATTGAAACTCTTTATCGTTCTGGAAGAGCAGCTGATCAAAAACGAATTGATGAAATTTCACCCGAGCTTATTCGCAGAGCAAAAAACGATGTATACCCAGAAATGAGAGCAGATATATTAGAAGAACTTAACACACATGAACTCATCACAGCTTTAAGTGTAGCACGTAGACTACACCATAAAGGGATTACTGCAACTACGATTGAACATTCCTTCAAAAATTATCGCATCATTTGTGAAGAGTGGAATGTCTCCTCAAATGGAGAAGCTGCCTTTAGAAACTATTTATCAACTTTAGAAACTATTGGAATACTTGGAAAAGTAACAAAAGGTGTGAAAGGTCGAAAAGGTGTTCGTGCGCGTTTAACTATCCACGATGTGCCTGCTGCTATACTTATTGAGAGAATAGAAGTATTTTTATCCAAGAGATTCAGAACTAATGATAATTTTTAGGAATTCGCGAGTTATTAGTTCAAGTTGTATCTGACGAACTTTTCATAATTCCTGAATTATTTCGCACTTGAAAGAGATTTAACATTAAAGATCAGTATCTCATCATGTTAGAATTAATTTTTTCAAAAATAAATAGTAATTCAATAGTTAAACTTCTAAATAAGATGTATTTTTTTTGTAATACGGGAAGGAAGGTCTTTTAATCCTACTTACAAATAATTGGAATGATAAGTGTATGGAAAATCTGTGAAGAATTCCTTCAGAAATGAATCAACTTTCTAAGATTTGGAGGATGGGCATAGTCCATCTGGGAATGCAAATCAGGAAGTCTTGATTGAATTTGACAATTTCTTCATGTGAAAATCACTGAAAATTGAAGCTAAAACTCAGGATGAGGTAACGATTAAAGACGAATCTAAAGAAAACCAACTGGTAAAATCAGATATAGGATTAGATCTGCAAAGAGCCATGTTTGAGATGACAGAAAGAAATATATCAGTGAAATTTATCAAAGACTTCCCTAGTTTTGATTTCGGAGGTATTTCGATACCATCTGCCTCTGAAAACAGTCGTTTAGATCTTCCATATTATATTGCTGAAATTTTATTTCAGGAAGGAGTAATAGAGGATTTTAAGTCTTCATTCCCAATATCTTTACAAGAAATGACAACAGCTGTGCGTAAGGAAGTCCGACAAGGTGAAGTCCAGCCGCTTCATCCATATTTTCATATGGTATACAAAAAAATGGTTTTAGAAGAGTCTGTTGACAGCTCACCTTACACTGAAAAAGAATTAAAGCAAAAAAAGGCAAAATTAAACCAGATAACATCCGAACGATTAGCTAAGCTTGTGAAAATGGCTGATAGCACAAATCTTAGTACAAAAAAAATGAATCTCACAGCTTCAGAGCAAATCCTTATGGAGAAGATACAGAAATGGATTGTTAGCTGGAAAGAATTGGTTATTAAAAACAAATGGGGGTAGACTAAATGAGCTCGCAACTAGATGTTATGGGTCGGTTTGAGACCTTCATCAACGAATTTACGGATGAAAACGGCATTCTTCGATATCGAGAGAAAGTCCGTGAAATGCCCCGTTCTGGTAGCAGGAGCTTATACATTTCTTTTAATGATTTACTTCATCACGATCCTCGTCTTGCAGAGGAAGTACTTGCATATCCTGAGGAATGCTTATTTGAAGGAACAAAAGTCCTTATTAAAATTCTGCAACAAATAGATCCTCAATATATTGAGAAACATTATCAATTTCACCTAAGGGTTGAAGATCTCACAGATAAAGCGCACCTTCGTACGTTAAGAACTGAACATTTAACAATACTAACTAGTTTTGAAGGTATCGTAATTGGTGTAACAGATACAAAACCACTTTTAATTGAAGGAAACTTTAAATGTGCGTCGTGTGGAGAACCTAATCAAATAGTAGAGTTTCCTGAGGGGATTTATAACCCTCCGTACCAATGCGAAAACGATACCTGTCAGAGAAAAGGATCTT
>JAEOSP010000728.1 GCA_016840305.1 Candidatus Hodarchaeota archaeon | reverse complement strand
GGATGATACTGTAATCATAATTCGACAATCAGATGCATTAGTTTGTATAGCTCGCTGTTTCCTCCGCATGTTACGGCAAGAAATACTACCTTTGCTTCATTTTCGAGGAGGTGATGCGTGAAAACTATTTTTTTGGGTGCTTATAAGCAAACAGAGACTGAGATCATTGAAAATCAACTTGTGAAAAAAAAGGTGATCAGAGAGATGAGAAAGCAATTTTCAAAGGTTCAGTCAATTCATAAATATTTAAACCTCTTTCATCGGCCGTGGTACGTGGAGTTCGGGTGTGAGGACTTTGGGGCATCATTATCCTTACTCCTTGAACTCCCAATTTCAATATTTAATAACCAAGCAAAGGATTTTTTCCTAGGATTTCTAGATACATTTCTTCAAAAGTGTTCCATTAGTTTTATATTAAGGGATCCTTCTAATCTTTGTTATATCGATCTCGCCCTTACAGGTTTCTGGAATTCGAAAAAAATTGCCATTCCTCTTTGGATTTTGAATGATACATTGATTGGTTTCGAAATCATTCAAGATGAGGATCGATATCAAATTCTCGACTCTTTTCCTTTGTTTTGGCAAACCCCTGTCACGCAACAAACGACTGAAATCCTTATTGGGCCTGAAATAATGGAAAATATTGTCCTTGATGATGACGTATTTTGCGGAAATTCAATTTACTTAAAAATTGAACAAAAATTAATAATGATTGCTGATATCCATCCCTCTGATGATTTAAAATTCTTTGAAAAAATTGCTTCAGCTGTCATTCCTGAAATTGATAATGAGTAATTTTTTTTCCTTTCTTCAGGTTTCAACACCTATTTTAATTTTTGTGACCTTTCCACACAGATATGAATTATTCAGTTTATCCTCCATATCTTTTGATTGAATTTCGAGATGGCTATGAACCGACTCTAAAAATTCAACATCTGGAAAGAATACTTGAATATCATAGATATATCCCCTTTTAATTTTTGTTATTTTTCTTTCTAAATGGTCAAATGGACAGATATTCAACATATTTTGTTGTAAAGTACTTAATTTAACATAAGATTTAAATTTGACTGTAAAAGTTATGAAAGGTTTCATCCCAACGAAATTCCAGTAATTACTGACTTGAAATAGTGAGTCAGTAAATGAAGGAAATAAAGAGAATAAATGTTTCTCAATTATTTTGAGGAAAAAGATTGATGAAACTTGGATGATTAAAATGTAATTTGAAAATCAGAAAATTCGTGACTGCTAATATCATTCCATCTAATATCAGTTTTTACAATCCTACAACCTGGAGATCCTTTTGTTTGAGCCCAAGCAACAAGTTTAGCTAAAGATTCTTTCGATCCTTCAGCATAAATTTCTACTCTCCCATCAGGGAGATTTCGAACATAGCCAGTAACATCAGCTAATTCTCGAGCAAATTTCTGGGTATAAATCCTAAAGAAAACACCTTGTACTCGTCCTGAGACAAAGATTTGGACAGTTTTCATTTTCTTTGGATCGAAGTTAATCCGCTCGTTCACCAGTAATGAATTCTTCGAATCTTTTAAGCGACTCTTGTTCACCGATATGGATAGGGGGGTATTTGAAACCATAAGCAGAGACGGAAAGGAGTGGACCATCAATACCACGATTTAATGCAGTTTTCATTGCTCTAATAACATTAGCAAGAGTACCAGCTGCATTAGGCCCGTCAGTAGTTTTAATTGTAAGATCGATTTTAAAGGGTGTATCGCAGAAATAATTACCATAAATCCAGAAGTATCCTGTTCTTTCATTTCCAAGAAAATCCAAATAATCAGTTGTACCAGAGGCTATATCATCATCCGTCAGGTATGGTAATGTTCTCTTTATACTATCTGTTTTTATCTGTCTTTTTTCCATTCTTCGATCTGTATATAGTGTATTCATTCCCTCACTTCCTCCTGATACATCTAATTGGTATGTATTTTTGACTTTTGCTCCAAATGAGTTTAACATTTCAAGTATACCTTTGTGTATACGGGTTCCTCCAAGTTGTGATTGTAGGTCGTCTCCCACTACAGGTAAATTAGATTTTTTAAATTTTCTAACCCATTTATCATCAGAACAAATACGAGTTGGCGCAGCTTCTATAAAAGCCAGATCAGCTTCAATAGCTGCATTAGCATAGGCGTAAGTTGCTTCTTTAGCCCCAGAAGGCAGCAAACATATTACCATATCGGCATTGCTATCAGACATTTCCTTTGCAAGATTCTGATTTGCTGGAGGTGACACTAATTCAACAGTTTCTGCTAACATAGGCGATATTCCATCGAGAACAGGACCACTTTTCACATCAATACCAGAAGGAGAGCTAAATTCGACAAATTTAGGAGCAACATTTGGATCTGCAAAAATTGCCTCATTCAAATCTTTTCCTACCTTACTCTTAACAACATCGTACGCTGAAACTATTTCTATGTCTTCAAGTCTCATACCCGAAATTGTTTCGTATTTTAATCCAGATCTTCCACTTTTTGAATAGTATTCTAGACCTTGTAGAAGGGAGGAACTTGCGTTTCCAACGCCCACTAGTATTACTCTTGCTTTTGACATAAATTTACATCCTGTTTATACAAAGATAGCATTAAATTTATAGAACACCTATACAATTCTATATGAAGAAGTTTTTCAAGTTTTTTTAGTATTTTCC
>JAEOSP010000727.1 GCA_016840305.1 Candidatus Hodarchaeota archaeon | reverse complement strand
TAGTCACAATTGGCTCAATTCTTATTTTTCTCTCTAATTTGATAGAACCGCGTGCATTGACTTTCTTATGGAATATGAAGAAATTATTAATACCTTGTTTTTTTAGTTTACAATTTTGAGGTGGTCGGAGAACAGTAACTTTTTGACGGTAGGAGGGATAATGATAAAATTTTAAATGAATAGTTGGAGAACCAATTGTACGGTATTGTAAATATTCTTTATGGTCAAATTGCCATCCTTTAAACTTTTGGAGACTATTCATTGTTATCTAACTATTTTCACAAAAAATTCTTTATTTAAATATCGTCTTATCAGTAAAATTTTGTATATTTAATGAGAAAAATCTTCAATACCGAATATTATGTTCAACAAAGAACTTCAGTAAAATAAGTGCTTCTCCCCATCCTACAGCGCATTCTAAACATCTTCGACACCCTTCTTCTGAATTTTCATATCCATATTCACGTAAACTTACTATTGTTCCTTCTTCTACCTCCTCGAATTTCATGTCAACCGTAGTATAATGATCATCCCACCATTTGAATGTGAATGATTCTGGAACTTTAACGTTTATAATAGGACAAACTGCTTGAGAGGTAACCTTATTCGGACCCCAATTTACCCATTTTAGAGTCATTTCTCCTCCAGATTTTCGATCAACAATAGTACCCTCAGTAAACCACCCATCTAACCCTTCTGGAGTTGTCATTGCATCATAAACTCGTTCTCGAGCTGCTCTTATCAATACTTTATTCAAAATTGGAGTACCAAAATCTTTCAAAATAAGCCCACTTCTCAGTTTAAAATTATCAGAAACTTAACAGAATATAATTATTCGTTTCTTATCTTCGTAATTATTCAGTCATCTTAGAAAAAGTTAAAATCCCTGGGTTAACTTTCCCATTTTAAGACAATGTATCTTTCAGAAAATCAACAAGATTGGTTTTACACTATCATTGGATTACTGATTTCTTTATTGGGAATAAGCTGGATTATAATTTTTATAGATTCACCTATTTATCTTCTGGGTATCTTAGCTGGACCTATTTCAGGTTTCTTTTTATTCAAAGGAAAGCTAAAACGATATAAGTCAGTATGGATAAGACCTAATAAGCAAGAGACTTGAAAAAAGTTGGTTTCACTTGTAAATAGTGGAAAAATTAAAATTAAATTCTCTTTTACTGTTTATATTCATCTATCCCTTGATCAACTTATATCTCATTAGAGAATGAAAAGGGTTCTAAGAAAGAAAAAGTGGAGGAAATTAAATTCCTGCCATAGTTAAAGCCATAATGGCTTTTTGAACATGTAAACGATTCTCCGCAACGTCATAAATGCAAGAACGTTTACCAGAAGCAACTTCATCAGTAACCTCATGACCACGATCAATTGGCATTGGATGTGTAAAGATAGCATTTTCCGTTAGAGACATTTTTTGACTATCACATATCCAATCTGGATACTTCAATGCTTGATCGATTTCTTTTTGCTTCATGAACTCTCCATCTTGGTATGCTTCAGGAGAATGCCAATTTCGAGAATATACAACATGAGCTCCTTTGTAACCATCAGTGAGATTGTTGGTTGTATCAAAATGCCCACCATTTTGGTTGCAGTTATTTTCTGTCCATTTTACAACTTCAGGATCCAAATCGTATCCTTCTGGGTTTGCAACAGTTACATCCATGCCATAACGAGAACCTATCAACATCGCTTCTTGGACAGAGCATAAAGATCTTGAAAGGGCACCATGTCCCCATGTAACTAATAGTTTTTTACCCTTAAGAGTTTTCCAATCTGGAGGATATTCGGGTCCACGATTAAACCATTCAGACCAGCCCATTACGTCAGCTAAACCCTGACATGGGTGGTACTTATCATGAGCCATAGAAATGATAGGAATATCTGACCACTTCGCATATTCACGTAAGAGGGCTTCTCCCTCTCCATAAGCTCCTACTTTATCTTCTAAAATTCGGATACCTAGCCCATGAGCATATCGTGACATTATTTGGGCAGCATCCTCAACAGTTTCCCCAGCGGTCTTTTTTGTTTTTAGTCGCATCGATTTTGGTTCTAAAAACTGTGCATGTCCTCCTAATTCTGTGGCTGCGACTTCAAAACTCTGCCTAGTCCGAACAGATGGATTATAAAAGAACATGAAGAAGGTTTTATACTCCAATACTTCTGAATAAGCATATCGTTCACGTTTCATACGACCGGCTAGATCAAGGACTAGATCAAGTTCATGTTTTGACCAGTCTTGAGTGCAAATCAAATGTTTTCCATACAAATCTGATTGTTCCATTCTTTTCACCTTCAATAATCTAAGGTACAATAGTGGTTCCTGCTTTGCCATCCAAGGCATCGGCAGCTAAGTCAGGACGCGTAATAATGACCCTTTTTCCTCCATCCTTTAAAAATTGTAGTGCAGCATTAAGTTTAGGCCCCATACTTCCTTTCAAGCTTGTTCCAAATTTCCCTTCTGCAAGGAAGCTTTCTGCTTCGGATGAAGTAAGTCTATCAAGCCCTTTGGAATTAGGTGTATTGTAATCAAGATAGACTTTATCAGTATCGGTTAATATTAGAAAAGTCTCTGCTCCCACATCAAGAGATAACTGTTCTCCCGCCAAATCTTTATCAATTACTGCTTCTATACCTGAAACCGTTCCATCTTCTTCCTTTACCACAGGTATTCCTCCTCCGCCACTTGCTACAACGATAAAACCTGCATCCAGTAAAGTATTTATCTGATCTTTTTCATGGATTTCAATTGGTAATGGAGAGGGAACGACTCTTCGATACCCCCGACCAGCGTCCTCAATTATTGTAAATTCAGGATGATCTTCAGCAATTTTATTTGCTTTTTCTTTAGAGTAAAAGGGCCCCACTGGTTTTGTTGGATTTTTAAATGCAGGATCATCCTTTGAAACAACTACTTGAGTTACCAAAGTAGCCACTTTTATTTTCTCTTTGGGATTAATACGACTAGAGGGACCTTCTTTCAGTAACAGGTTCCCAAGTATATTTTGGATCAGATATCCAATTTGTCCTTGAGTCATTGACCCACAAACGTCCATAGGTAGAACAGGTCGATCATATGGCGCATAACTTCCTGCTTCCATTTGAAGCATTATGTTTCCAACTTGAGGACCATTTCCGTGTGTGATAACTATTCTATATTTAGGAATAACCTTCATTATTTGACGAACAGTTTCTGTTACATTTTCTACCTGCTCCTCGATTGTTCCTTTTTGTTTCCCTTTGATCATAGCATTCCCTCCAAGTGCAATTACTACTAATGGTTTAAGCATAAATTCACCCGATTTTCACTAAATATTCGTCAATCGAAGGTAATCTCCATTTATCTAAAATTTGTTTCATAAGTACTTGTGTATTAATCCCTAAGTTATTACCACATTAACAAAGGATTAAGATTCTATCAAAATCAATTTCAAAATACGGTATTATTGATGCACATTCCCCTCTTTTCTAAAATTTACGAAGAATTTTCTTCTTTAGAAAGAAACATCATTCTAATAATGTTAATCAATATGGTATTTACTATTCCATGGGGGTTACTTCAACCTTTCATAAGTCCGTATTTTTTTGAGCTTACACAAGGAGATTTTTATCTCACAGGACTACTCAATGGAATTCCATTATTAACGATGGTTGGGTCAGTTTTCATTTTTGGTTGGGTTGTAGATAAAATCGGTTCAAAAATTGTTATGATGGCAGGTTTTGTTGTTTTCATCATTCTTTTCATCACATTATTACTTATAACAGATCCGTTCTTATTTTTTATTGATTATATTGTATTGAATAGCTTATTATCATGTTTCAATCCTGCTGTAATGAAATACACCAGCCTATTAAAAGATAAAGTTAATATATTTGGAACACTTGCTGCTTCGACATCTTTTGGATATTTTCTAGGTTCTTATATTGGAGGAAGTTTATTTGATATATTTGGTATGGATATCCTATATTCCATTGGTCTTATAATTTGTATTTTAGGATTCTTACTGGTTTTCCTTATCAGAGACTTAGAACCAAAAGAAGGAAGTAAGGTTCAAAATCTATCTTCTATTAACTATGAAGAATCAGCTTCGCAAAATTTTCTTTCAATACTGCTTAAATCAAGAGTTTTATTGGTTTTGTTTGTAATTGCTATGATTCAAGCATTACAAGCAGGTTTTGTTGGATCATTTTTTTCTGTCTACTTTATTTCGGAGCTGGGAGCACCAGCTTCATTATTGGGATTGGTTTTTGGGATAACAACTCTATCCGGAACAGTTGTCGCTCAATATGCTGGAAAAATCGGTGAAAAACGTGGATATAAGACAATTCTATTCATTTGCGATGTTGGATATCTTTTAGTCTGGATAATTGTATATTTTTCTGTAAATAATTACTTATTACCAGCTCTTGCGTATACTTTGCCAGTATATGTTGGAATGCTGGTTACAGGTCCAGTTGTAATCACTAGACATGTTCCTTCTGCAAAACGGGGAACTTTCATGGGTATGTTGAATGCAAGTCAAAACTTAGGATTTGGTATGGGAACAATTCTGGGTGGGGTTTATGCGGATATTCAACAAACCGTTTACCATAATTTTGGGATTTCAGCAATACTGGCTTTCATTTTAATTCTTCTTCTTCTGATTGCATTCAATGAAAAAAAGGAATAAAATCCTTCCCCACTCGAAAAAGTTTCTTTGATTGAATTAAATATCCTAGATCAATGCATTATACTAGCCATTACCCCTTTCTGAGCATGGAGTCTATTTTCAGCTTGATCAAAGATAATGGATCTTGGACCATCGGCCACTTCATCATCGACTTCCATACCACGATCCTGAGGTAGGCAGTGCATATAATATCCGCGACCGTTCTTAGTAAGATCCATCTTTTCAACGGTTGTTTTCCAATCCTTGTATTTGTTCATGATATCAGGCATTATTCCAGGATTAGCTTTTCTCACACCTTCCACGCCATGTGCTTCCAAAACACCCCAACTTTTTGGGTAGACGAAATCAGCGCCTTCAAAAGCAGTACTCATGTCACGTTCAATTGAGAAAGTCCCACCATGAATATCTGTGTACTCTTCAACTTTTTTAATGATATCAGGATGAAGATCAAATTCAGGGGGACAAGCTAAAGTTACATCCATACCAAACATTGAAGGAGCAAGCACTCCTGTTTGGGGGACAGCCATAGGCTTTTGGCCAGCTGAATAAGCCCAGCTCATAACGAATTTCTTTCCTTTCAAATTGGTGAATGAATGACCTGATTTCTCGTACATAGTCATTACGTCTGCCATTCCTTGACATGGATGATAAATATCTGATTCCATGTTAATGATTGGTTTTTTACTCCAGTACGCAAAGTTTTCCTGGATCTTCTGTCCTTTCCCATAAACCCAACCACATTTATCTCCATAAATTCTAATGGCTATTGCATCACCCATGCGAGACAATACACGTGCAACATCTGATACTCTTTCTGTTTGATAAGCAATTTCATCTCCTGGTAAAGCAGGAGTATAGATAGCTCCTGGCTGAAGGAAATGAGCATGCCCACCTAATTGAGTCATACCAGCTTCAAAAGAGTTTCTTGTTCTTAAACTATCATTATAAAACACCATGAATAGTGTTTGTGCTGGTAATATGTTTCGATGATCTTCGTGCATTACAAATCTTTTTTTCAGGTCTATTCCTACACCTAACATCGTTTCAATTTCTTCACGAGTAAAATCAGTCATAGTTAGAAAGTCTCGCCCTTTCAAATCTTCTGTTACAACCATTTATAATCCTTCCTTGTTTACTATAATTAAAGTGGTAATCATTTATTGAATGCTACCAAGAGAGATTTTTGGCTCGTTTTCCCCAGTATCTTTCAGGATTCAAATTTGTTATTGACTTTGAATTAATACTTGTGAATCTTGGTTATTTCTCATGTATTTACCAAAATTCTCGTTTTAAGCCTTGAGAAAAAAATGATAATTTTTGAGAATTGCCTAAACACATTCGTATTTATATTCTGTAATTGTTATACAGATCTGTAGTAACAAAAGACTGGTGAACCAATGAACATACAAAAGCTTCAAGAAATAGACAAATTCGAAGGTACTATCCGTCCTATTGATATTTTAAAAGATGCACAGAATCTGGCTAATTTTTTTAATAGCATTGATGATCTATGGCCAGTTACCTTTACACACGGTATTAAATATACTGAAAAATTAGCCCGTGAATTTATTGAGAAGAGGAATGCGTTAGTAACTTTTGTTGCCTTTGATTTAGATAATCGCTTGGTTGGCTTCTGTTCTATTCACAGAAGGTTGGAGGAAAATAATGTCTCCTATATCGGGTTACTTGGAGCACATCCAGATGTTCTTTCAAAGAAATATGGAAAATATCTTCTTCTTAAAGCGATTGATTATTGTGTTATCAATGGTGATGTAAGACTGGATCTTCACACATGGGCCTCTAACATGAAAGCAGTACCACTCTACAAAAAAATTGGCCTTCAATGGGTTCCTGATACATCAGTTTATATGCAGAATTATATTCCTGCAATATTAAAAGATCAATTCTGTAAATCATTCTTCGAAAAACATCCTAATTGGTATCTAAACCACAAACGAGAGCTATCACAGGCCCCTGATGATCTAACAATAAATGACATAAACGTTTTCAAATACCGATTTGAGGAAGGGGATGATTTTCTTGAGGTTATTGTTGATCAATACAGTCGTGCGATCTCTGGAGTTTCTCGTAAACTTAATAATGAATTAGTCAGTGTTACTCTGAATCCTCAAAAGCATACCGTTTATTCTGGATTGGAAGAAAAAATTAGTCTAGAAATTATCAATGATACTAATAACGAATTAAATGCTTTTATGTCCTTCGAAGGATCAAAAGAGATTTCTATTAAAGAAAAAGAAAGGAATGAAACGATTCCAAAGGGTAAAGGTCGTATTGAGAGCTTTTTTACGATTGAAAGCACAACTCCCGATTCAAAACTTTTTAGAAAGACCCCTAGTGTCAAAGTAGGAATTAGATTGGGTGATGAAATTGTAAACCTTGAATCAGGAATGAAAAACCAACAGTTTGTAGATATCTATAGACACAATGAAGACGAATGGTTACCTTCTGGCTCACAGGAAGTCACATTAAATCTTCAAAATCGATCTAATGAACAACTCTCTGGAAATCTCTTAGTCTCGACTAAATCATCCGATGTAACAATCCCATCTGATTTAATTCCAGTTGAGTTTAAAGAAGAAGAAAACATTGGTTTAAAGATACCAATAGAAATTAAAGAAATGAGCTCAGATCATTTTGTGACTCTTTTCTGCCAAATTTTTTGGAAAAATAATAAATCACGGGAATTTGAGATTCCCATATTTATCTCTAATGATCCTTCCCTTTCTGTGGGACAAATAAATGATCAAAAGAATATTATTTTATGTAACAGCTTTCTAAAATGCATTATTCATCAAGAAGGAGCAAGAGCTAATCTTGTTCCTCTAGATAAGACTGTAATGGGAATTGAGATAAGCACTTTTGATTATGGACCTCCATTTGGCTTTAGTGAGTTCAACCAAGTTGAATTCAATTCAAAGATAGTGCAAAAGCAAAATGAAATTGAAATTAGATTATCCTCGCCAAGCCGATTTAAGCAAAATATTATTTTCCATAGAATATTTTCATTACGCGCTACTGATTCACATGTGTGTATTTGGGACGAAGTTGAGAATACTGGTACGGTAGATGATCAGATAACCACAATTATCCTACCTCGGTTTACTCATGGTTTGGAGATGCCAATTGGTCAATTCTACCTTGTTAATGAAGGAAAACTACTCACTGGTCTAAATTTTAATTGGCCTGTAGGAAAAGGTGATCTTCTTGAAGGATATGAAAAATATGAACCTTGGATTTACATTCAGACTGGTGATATTTCTTATTACCATATCTTTGAAACTGAGAACATCTCATATGATCCAAGTAGGAATCAGTTGGGAACAATTGAGAAACTGATTCAGGTAGACAAATTATCAACTAGAAGATCAGCTAAAAG
>JAEOSP010000726.1 GCA_016840305.1 Candidatus Hodarchaeota archaeon | reverse complement strand
TCTACAATGTAAAGTGAAGAGTTAGAGGTTTCTAATCCGGCTTTATCACGGACGATTATCGTTAAATTATATGGGTCTTTAGGGTATACATATTCGAGGTCAAGGAAATTTTTATTTGGGACATAATTGTTAGTAAGATTGTCATACTTTAATAATTTGGTATCTATATCCCCACTCGGTGATTGAACAGTGAGTGAGACCCTATCTATTTCTCCAAATGAATCTTGAGCACGTACAAATAAGTAAGATCGATCCTCAGTTTTATTATCAGGGTAAATGGAAAAAACGGGTATAGAGGGGATTATGGTGTCATAATTTGCTTCAAAGGAATAACCCACATAAGAGGTATAATCATGGTTCCCAATACTATCATTTAGAAGAAGATCGAAATTTAACAAATTCCTGTAGTTAACGGAAAGGTTAACACCAAAAAGTGTGACATTTAAACCGCCGTCATCGAAAAATCCAAGAGTCGAGAAGGTTAATAAGGGTTTTATTACTCCATTAACAGAATAATTAATTAAAACTTTGTCAACTCCAAAACCCCAATCCGTTACATTAGCGAGGATCTGAATACGTCCATCACCATACTGATTAATGATAACTTCATCACCAGGAGGAATCCAGGGAGCTACAACGTCACCAATTATACTAACAGTTGTGGGGGTTGTGTAACTATTATTGGATGTATCAAAAATTACGAATTTATATGAGATAATATCATCGAAATTAAAGGTGGCTGTGAAGTTCCAATAGGTTTGATTATACCCTGCGCTATTAGTTGAATAGATATTTGATTCTACTAAAGAAGAGTTCAAATAAGATGTAATTAAATCCCTAGTCAAATTGTAAAATACGGTAACATTTTCAATGGGGCTTTCCCAAGAACCTATGGAGATATTCGTCCAATAAGAGAAACTTGTATTATCACTTGCAGAACGGGATAAGCCATAGTCGGTGGGAACGGGTGGAGAAATATCAATAATATTAGAAATACCTTCAATTAGAATATCATCAAACCAAACGTCGAAATACTCATTCCAATACTCACGAGTATTTAGAAAAGCTCCAAGGTCTAAGGTGTAATTAGCATTATCGTTCCTAGGAACTTGAAAACTACCTGAAAAAGAAAACCATTCTTCATCTTGAGTTATATTCGAACCAACTCGGTAAAATACTGATCCGAAAGGATTTTGATCAGTTACAGCATTTCCTAACCAGAAAGATTCTTGAACGCTCAAGGGAGAATTGATTCTACAACGAATTTCTTGATAATCAGGAGTAGCGTCAAGTGGCTCTCCAGGAAATAATTCATCGTAATCATCAAAAGCAGGAGGATCAAAAGCATCGAATCTCCATTTAAAGCTGACCCTAATAGCATCATAGTCCTGATCAACAGGAAAATCTATTTGCCATCCCGCAGAAATTCCGTTTGAAATAACTGTATTAAGGGTTGGATTTAAATTAGTTTTATTGGTACCACTGTTACCTATCCTAACGAATAAGGCATCACTATATATTTCACCTTCAGCAGGATAAATAATACCATTTTCATATAGTTGTGGACTAGTTAAAACATGTGGATCAGAATTTAGAGGTCCATCCCAAAGATTATACACAAATGAAAACGATTGATTATCATCATCAATATTCTTGTTTAAAATGACCGAGATATCATCTTGAATTGCTAAACTTACACTAGGAGGGAGAAAATCTGATTCCAGAACAAAACTGTTAGCCTTTTCATGAGAATACGATTGAGAGAAATCAGAAGTCAGAGAAACAAAACTTGAAAGCCCTATTATATTTACAAATAAAATAATCAATATTAAATTAAATCGATAATTCTTCATTATGTTTCCTCCTGCATACCAGCTTCATAATCAATGTTAGCATATATTTTATTAAATGATAACATCAATCTTGATACAAATTCACGTAATTCTCGTGCTTTTTTCTCAACTAGTGATGGTTCTTTTTGTGTTTCAATCATTTCTCGAATCTCACGGAGTTTTTCAGTTATTTCATCTTGGAAAACAAGTAAATTGTCTCCCCATTCTTTCCTTAATAACAATACCACGGTTAAGTTCTCCTTCCCACCTCGAGCTTTGGGATTATCAATAGCAAAAGAATATCCTAAAGCAGTACAATCATAGCTGCCTGTTGAGAAATCGAAAGTTCCACTTCTTTCGGTTTCCTCGAGGCCAAGAAACTCTAATGTTGAAAACGATTTATCAGCTAAATCCAGCATCACCTGTTCCTGATCCTCAAGGAGCGCTGGTTCCCAAATAACAGGAACAGGTCCCTGAACTTGATCAAAGAAGTTAACAGTGACACCTAAGGCGTATTCATCCATCTGAGTAAGAATAACCTCTCTTGAAATTTTCTCAGCATCCTCGAATATTCTCTTCATATCATATCCTTCAGTTCTTGAGGTTATTCGGATACCAGCAAGAATTCCTAAAACCAGAATTATTACTCCTAACAATAGTATCGTGGGATGGAAAATCAACGGTTCAATTGTGCCAATATTCACAGAAAATAAATTCAATTCATTGAAGGTGTATAATCTATGATTCCCAGAATAATCTGCAATCGAAATATTAATCGTTATTACTTTAGGGATTAATGTAAAAATATCAGAAAAATCAAGTGGAAGAACCGTTGATGCGTAGAATTCCTCTGAATTAGCAAGAATAGTACTGCCTTCACCTACGGTTTTTGTTAAATTCACCCATTTAATAAACCTTCCTGATATAGCAATACTCACACGTACATAATCTATACCGTATCCAAACTCACTAGTATAAGCATAAATTTTCAGTATTCGATCACGGTTAACAGTGATGTTAACAGAACTCATTCGTGGGGCTACATGATCCTCTATTGATATTTCAGCGCTTTGGGAATTATTATTTCCAGCATTATCAGTAATATCTACAGTAAACCGATATGTCCCACCAACACGAAGGGAAACTCTATACTCAAACCGTAATTCATCCCGAAGTGGAGTAGCAGGGTTGTAAACAGACATAAAATAGGATGAATTCATATCATTATCAAGATCTGTTATTGTGAGCTGTACAGAATCTCTATCAATACCAGACCATTTAAGATCTTGAACATAAACGGTTATTAATAAATCCCCGTCAGAAATATCTGGATTAGCGGTAAGCTCGCTAGGTAATTCAAGATAGGAAAATTGAATGAATCTTCCATTTTTTAGGATGAAAGAAGGGTTATAATTGTCATTACTCACATGGATTGTGAAAGGATCTATTTTGATAAGATTTAACGCATTATCAGTAATATGCAATGAAAAGATTAGATCTTCATTGAAATTAAATTGGAACGCGTTCCCATAATCCTCAAACACCTGATTGTAACTGTATCTGAAGAAATACCTATTCACACCAGTGGGAAGAAGGATATAACTTGGAGTTTGATTAAATCGGTCATTAACAGTTGTTCGCTTATCAAATAGTTCAACACTACCTATTCCACTACCTTGCCAATTTTCAGTATCATCTAGGACGTCAAGTACGATAAAAACTGATCCGTTACCAAGATCAAGAGTATATAGTTGATTAATTATTGGTTTCTGATCATCAATCCAGAAAACTGTTAAATTGCCTAATTCTGGATCCATATTAACCTGATCCGTCCATTTAAATCTGATTTCGGCGTTCACAAGTCCAGTACTTGAATCAAAGACATTTGTAACGTAATAAGTATGATTGGCAATACCAAAACTAAAATCACGGAACATAGTCCATGAGATATTCACAAAAAACGTTCCATTGCTTAGAAGAAGATCATAATCCACTTTATTTGGATCAATTGTTATATCTGATACCAAATAATCCAGAAAAACGTTTATTTCAACCCAAGTTCCATGAGAATATGAGTGATTGGCCTCTAATGTTAATACAATTTTATCCCAATAAATTTTCACACCATAATAGGAGCCTATTTCTCCATAATCTACTCCAAAAATATCATAATCAGTTTCTGTTTCAATCTCATCAATACTGAAACTAATCTCAAATGATCTAGTCAAATCTCCAGTCCATGAGGCAACCCCGTTAACGAAATTCAGTTGAAAATCTTCTCCAATTTCAATAGCAGAAAGTATTGTTGTTCCATTAAACGTCGAATTATCATAAGTATGACGACCATATACGAATAAAGTAGCATTTTCCCCAGAGTTCGTAAAGAAATGATTGACTCCCATAGTATCCCAATTAGTAATATTTGTATACATAGAATCGGAGTAAAGGAATTCGATAGCTTCCCAAATTAACACAGCTTCTACTTGAGAGTCTTCAATTTTGGTAAAACTTGAGTTTGTGAATTTTGTTATTCCAAAAGTATCATCAAAAATCC
>JAEOSP010000725.1 GCA_016840305.1 Candidatus Hodarchaeota archaeon | reverse complement strand
TTGCTTGTTTATCAGCTTTTAAAATACCATTTAATACCTCATTTGCGGTTCCATCCCCTCCCACTGAGCAAATCATCTTGTATCCCTCATTTACTCGGGTTCTAGCAATTTCAATTGCATGTTGAGGAGAGGAAGTGAATTCGAAGTCATATTCCAAATCATTATTATCCACTAATGGCTTAATTTGATCCTCCCATATTGTTTTTACGCGTCCTCCTGCAGCATCAGGGTTAATTACTAAAAAAACTTCTTTACTCTTTGTCTTTTTCTTATCAATCTCTTTTGTGACTAGCTCAGAGGGAGTGGTATCAGGAGTCATGTTCTATCAATTCTGAAAAGTGTGAGATTGTTTATTTAAAAACTCTATCTTTCTACCACGGTTATGACTACCTGTCCCATTTTTTGTCCCGATTCAACATAAGCATGAGCTTCAGCCATTTGTTCAAACAGCGTCACACCTTTACCTACGTCTATAACTTCCCCAGCTAACTCAGTCCTTAGTATCGGTTGCTTTGGTTTTCTAATACCAGACGATATTCTACTTAAAAGTCCAAACCCAGTAGGGGCAGTACTGCTTCGAACCCAACAGTCGTATAAAGTTACTGTTGTTGCAAATACTCTTATCAGTACTTCATTGTCTCTGGGCGTTGGTCTTTCTATTTCTTCTAGCTGCAAAACCTCTGGGTCTCCGTATTTATGATAGACAACTGCTTTCATTTTGTTTTTCTCCACACATTATATAAATTGATTTTTCCTATTACTTAACCAGTTAAGGAATATTCTTCTTCTTCAAGTAACCCATACAATTTAATATTTTTAGAAATTAAGCCTAAAACTTCAACGATTGCCCCGAAAATTCCCAATAATACCAGGAATAGTAATATGTTTTCAGAAATTGGTAAAACCTCTGATAATAAGTGTAGATTACTCAGAATGTATAAGCTTAAACCAAAATCTACAATACCTAATATTATCAAAATAAAATTCATGTTTAGTTGAAATTTTATTTCTCTAGTTCTTATTTTTATTAAGTTGATTAAACCAGTAATGACCGTTACAATTCCCATAATTGTTAGTAAAGTTAATAATTCTGTTGAAAGACTTGCTGAATTGAATGTCATTGGACTCTGGCCAAACAGACCAATGATAAAATTTACAATGATCCTAAATAGATTTATCATATCGATCGGTAGGATAATGATGAGTAAACCAAATAATATGCCTATTAAACCATTAAATAGAAATTCATTAGGTTTGTATAAATCTGACATCGGATCTTTTTCTTCATCTTTCTCTTTTTCTTTAGCACCTAAATCATCGGGGAAATATCCTTCATGCGATAATCCGACGAAAATAGCAGTAATTACAACAATGAACGTCATAATACTAGAGAAAGAAAGCGTAAAGCCATTAATGAGAGCCTGAGGAAGATTACTTGGTTCAACTAGTACTAGTTGTACAATTATAATCACTGTGAATATGATGGCCATAAGAAAACCATTAACCTTTGAATAAATTGGCCACAGTTCCTCAGATATAAAATATTTAGGAGTTCCACGTTTTTTGTAACTTCTAGCTATTTCTTTTGGGCTTCCAAGTTGATTAATTGCTTTTTGTACACTAGCTGAATCTGGATCATCAGTTCCAGCAATTTCCTGAGCACTATCCCAAACATGAGAACAAATTTCTAGCAAAATATCGTCTAATTTTGCTTTATCATCCTTAAGCCAGTCTGGCAAATGTTTCTTAATTTCATTAAGGAACCTATCTACTAATTTTTTGTTTTCAGTTGTCATTTTTCTTCTACCTGATTTATAATTATTCTTCAAAGTTTAACTTAAATCCACAAATTTCACAGAACTGAATATCAATATCTGAATACTCAATTCGATTTTTGCAGTTTTGGCAAAAAATATATTTCTCCTCTTTCAGGATTAGTTGAAAGTCATTTATACCTGAAATTGCCTCAAGAAGTTTCAGAAAGAATCCTTCTAAATGAGAAAGAATCCTACCACCTTCTTCTGTAAGATGGTAATATTTCCGAGGACGATCTTTTTCAATATGAGTTTTAGATTGAATTAAAGAAAGTTCATTACCTTTAGATCGCCATTTTTCAAGATTTCTTAGTAAAGGGTAAAGTGTTCCTTCTTTGATAATCAACATTCCATTTGTTAGCTCTTTAAGATCTTTAAGAAGTTGATATCCATATACTCCTTCTTCACCATGATTTTTGATCACTTTGAGAATACAGATCTTCCCTATTCCACGTAATAAATCACTTTCAAAGTTTTCAAGAAACTTACGATGAGCTTCGGATTCTATTACCGCAGATAAATCATTTCCTTTGATATTACTGATCATTATGTATCACATACAATACTGTATTAGCAATTATACTGTATGTGATATACCTTAAATATTTTTCTATTCTGGTAGTGAAATCAACTAGATTTCTTTGAAAATATACATTCTTGCAATTCCTTATACCGATTTGACAATTCGAGTAGAAACAAAATATATTTTCTCACAAGACTAAGGAATAAAGAGTATTTCAAAGATCGAGAGTATATATCAGGTTTATCATATTCTTTGCCTTCAAAGTGTTCCTTGTCTTAAAGAAAAAGTCATTGATCTAAACAAATCAGTGGTAAAGTTTATATGAAAAAGAAGTAATAAACCATTGAACATTTCCAAGGTTTTTGAAAAGAATGGTTAAAAAAGATGAAATCACCTCATTACTCCTAATAATTCTACCATTGACATTTTCATGGTTGTATATTGCATCATTTGTCTTGATTTATATTTTCGATCAAATAGATTATATAAATAATAATGGGATTCTTCTTGATGCGAGTGTGTTTCCTTTCCTCCTTATAATAGGGACTCCAGCTGTAATTTCAATCCTTATTACTGGTTTTTTTATTGACAGATACCCACATCATTTGGGGAATATGATTTCTATAGGGTTATTTGGAAGTTCAGTTTTTCTTGCTATAGATATATTTATGCTTAAATTTGAAATTGGTTTAGTAGTTCTTGTTGTTTCTTCAATTCTTGGAGCTTTTATGGCTATCTTAACAGTATCAAGCCATATTTATTTTGGTTACGCGATTAAATGGTCACAACGTGGAAAAGTGTATTCGTTTGCGATATTAGGTTTTGAATTAATGACTCTTTTTTTCATAATTGTTATTCAGATCTTAGAATCTGATTTTTTCCTTGCATTCTCATCTTATTCGATAATTGGATTCATTTTAGGATTATTTTTTCACTATCATAACCGTAACACTGAATATTGGACAAATGATCAATGGCCCACTAAAACCATTCAGATAATAAAACGTACTTCCGTCAAGGTTTATTTTTGGAGCCATACTTTGATTTATTTAATGATCGGATTGATGATTGGAAGTCTTGCGGGAGTTGGAGAGGAACTCGGTATTACTACCTTTTTTGGAATAGAATTAGGGGCATATAGAGCCTTTTGGGCAAGTTTGATGCTTGGAGCATCATTATTCATTCTAATTGGAGGTTATCTTACAGATCAATTTGGGAGAAAAACTTCAATCATTCTTGCGGCATATGGAATTGTATTTGCATCAATAATTGTCGGTTTGTTCATAGAAACTGAATTTAATTCGATATCTTTCTTATTTGGGGCTTTTATAATAGGAATATCTTTTGCTTTTGTACATCCTTCATTAGATTCATCAATCTGGGCAGATTTAGCTTCACAAGATTCAATCGGTAGATATTATTATCTAGGTTTTACCTCTCTTGTTTTAGGACTTTTTACAGGCTTAACACTTGGTATTATATCTGCAGAGATTTTTAGTACTCAGTTATTGATATTTAATGTCTTCTTCTTGATTGTTGTAGCGGTACTAGCTAGTTTACCACTTTTTTGGACAAGTGATTCCTCCCCCCCTCTATTTTTTTATCTTCTACTCCTCATAAATGATGCAGGTTTGCCAATCTTTCACTACGATTTTAAAAGAACTCAGGATCTGAAAGT
>JAEOSP010000724.1 GCA_016840305.1 Candidatus Hodarchaeota archaeon | reverse complement strand
TTTGTGAAACATTAAAAATAGGTCTTAATGAATTTACATCAAAGGATCCAGAAACAGGATGGATTAGATTAAAAGAACGCATTGAATCCAATATTCCTTCAGTAATCAATATTGATATGGGTTATTTACCCTACCAAGACCTAGCAGATGATTTTCATTTTGGAGGACATACAATTGCGGTTTGTGGTTATAATTCAGAAAAAAACTCGGTTTTAGTTACTGACACTCATTTCACTGAGATATTGGAAGTCTCTGTTGATGACCTTACAAAAGGCAGGAATTCGAAAAAAGATAGATTTATGGCCCCTAATAATGTAATATTCGAATTCACCTTTGCAGATGATGTCCCACCAATTGAAACAATTATTGAAAACGTAATCAACCGAACAGGATTAAATTTACTTTCAAAAAGTAGTAGAGTCCTCAAATTAATGGGTATACATGGAGGAACTGATGGAATTACTGTATTTGCTAAACACTTAGATAAATGGATAAAACTATCCGAAGATAAGTTCAAAGCAAGATGTATTCAACAAGCAGGCTATATAGGAACTAAGGAGTTTAATTATGGAACTGGTGGAGGATTATTTCGTCACTTATTCTCGGAATTTCTAGAAGAATCAGCAACTCAAACCCAGAATAGAATCCTTAAAGACTTAAGTGAGTTTTATTCAGCCCTTGGAATGAGGTGGGAATCAATTGCTGGCTTGTTTGAAGAAGTTAGTGGTATCTCCGCTTTAGAAAAACGTAAATCAATACTCGATAAGATTAAAACCAATCTGATTAAAATAAAAACACTTGAAGAGAAGGGAGCTAGTAAGTTACAAAATTTTAAACTTAAATAAAGGTTAAAAAAATGAAACTTTCAGATAAACAATTTCTTATCTTAGGTATGGTGGGACACTCCCCCTATGATGAACTAGGGATAAGTGGAACAACTTTAAACCATTTAATAGAAAAAAGGAATGTTAAGGATTGGACAAATCTTTCTTTTTCCAGTATCTACTATATCCTAAATCAGCTTGTAAAAAAAAAACTCATTGAGATAATAGGGACCAGGAATTCTGCTTCAACGCAATCAGAGGTAGGCGCACCCCAAAAAGTTTTCCTAGTTACTTCTAAAGGAAAAAAAGTACTTAAAACGACAGTTATCGACTATTTTAAAAGATCGAATCTTTCTTATAAAGAAATGAACCTTGCTCTTGCTTCTTCTTATGTTTTCGAAGAAGACGAGCTTCTAGACATATTATATGCCCAGAAAAATCTTCTAGAAGAAAGGATATCCAAAGTTAGACACAGATTCACGGAAGATAAGACTGAACAATCAGAGGATGAGATGCCTATACATGTTTGGGGCTTATTCAGATATGCATTTGGTATGCTAAACGCTAGAAAGAAATTTCTTAATGAATTAATACTTAAAATTGAAGAAGGGTGAATATGATGTCAAAGTCAAAACTAGATTTAAAAAAACAATTCCCAGAGTTATATAATCCATCCAAAGAACCCCATATTACTGAAATCCCAGAAATGATGTTTTTCATGGTTGATGGCACAGGTTATCCGGGGGATAATCCACTTTACCAAGAAGCAATGCAGCTGCTCTATGGAGTATCTTTTAGTCTTAAAATGAAAATTATAAAGCCTTCAGGTACGGATTATATCGTTCCTCCACTTGAAGGACTGTGGTGGGCTGATGATATGACTGTCTTCACAAAAGACTACATGGAAAGAAAAGGCGAGTGGAAATGGAGCTCTATGATTAGAATTCCAGATTTTATTGGAGAGGAACAAATAAAGAAAGGATTAGAGACTTTTAAAGAAAATAAAAACCCCGCAAATTTCATTAAACTCCGATATGAGAAGTATGCAGAGGGTACAGTTGTCCAAGTTTTATATATTGGGCCATTTAGTGAGGAAGGGCCTGTTATTGAAAGAATGCATGAATATGCAATAAGCCAAGGTTACATTTTACATAAAAAGCACCATGAAATCTACATTAGTGACCCCCGTCGCACAAAGCCTGAAAAATTACGAACAGTAATTCGGCAACCTATTAAAAAGAAAGAATAAAGGCGTTTAGAATAAGAGTTACGAAAAACAAGAAAGGTAATAATTACCATTTCGATATGGTTCAGGAAAACAAACGCCATCGATCATCCCGATTGGGGTTAAAGCAGTATTTCTGAATTGATACACAACCCAAAAGTAAGAAAATGAGTACCCAGAATCTAATAAGGGAGCGTATGGGCAAGAATGATATTAATTATATCAGAATTGAGTTTAAAATAATAAATGTGGATACTAACACAGAAAAATCTTTTCCAATAATATGATCAGAGACAGCATTCAATTTGGAAGTGACCAAAAAAAAAGAAAACTATTAAATGGTCTGTGCAACAAACAGCTATACAATAAAAATAACATTTTTCCCAGAGGAGGTTATTCTTTTTGATCGAAATTAAGAATCTTGAAACTGGACTTACTTACTCTGACTTCATATCTGGAATCCTACCTAATATACCCACTTGGATGATTTGCACCAACCCCTCACATGAAGAGCTAAAAGCAATTCAGAATACTTACCATATACCATGGGAAGACATTCAAGATTCCTTGGATATAGATGAAAGACCCAGATTAGAACTTGAACCTGAAAATGATCCTCCTTTTATTAAGCTAGTTTTAAGAGTTCCTTCTGGAAAAAAATTCGAACCAACTGAAAAAATCCTAACCCGAGAAACTACTCATCCTGCAACAATCTTTATGATTGATAATCACCTGATTACGATTCAGCATCAACCATTTGGAGCAAAAAGAATTCGGAAACCCATAGGATCTCGCAGAAAAAGATCTAAACCAAGTATTTTAGTACTTCTTGATTGGTTGGAAAGCGTTGTAAAGGCATACGAGCTATCTGTGGATATAATTGACCAGGAACTAAAAGTTCTGGAACAAAAAATCTTCAGATCTGTAAAATCCAAATCCATTGAGAAAGTATTCACTCTTTCACGTGAATCTACCTACCTTGATGCTGCTTTACGAGCTAATGTTAGGGCCTTTTACCAATTACAGAAAACTCCAGAGTTTAAAGAGCAACCAGAATTACTCGATGATCTAGAGGACTTATCTATTGATCTGCAACAGCAAGCTGATCTTCTACATATCTATCGAGACCTTATTGAAAGCAGCTTAGATGCCTTCACTTCCGTTATTTCAAATAACCAAAACGATTTAATTAAAGTCTTGGCTTCAATTTCCTTGATAGTTTCAGTTCCAACTTTGATAGCAAGTCTTTATGGAATGAACGTTAAATTACCTTTTGAACAAGATCCTTTAGCATTCCTGTTGATTTTAATAATTAGCGCAGTCCTTATCATTCCAATCTGGTATTTTTTGCATAAAATTGAATTAATTTAAGTTCGTGTCAAGTATGCGACCCCTTCCCCGACTTCATAAAGATTTGGGGGTTGTATACACACCAGAGATATTAGTCAATTATATTTGTAAAACTACAGTTCACCGATACATAATTGAGAGATTAAATGACACTAGAGATCCAAAAAATTCACTTTCCTTAGCAATCATTGAGGTTGAAGACCTTAAGAATGATATTCAACGTGAGATACTTAATATTCTCTCTGAAATTACCATCATAGATCCAGCAGTAGGGGTAGGTTATTTTTTACGGTCTTCTTTTGATGTTTTAGAAGATCTTCATAATGCTTTAATTAAAACAAATATCCAAGAGCGAGCAATTACCAATATTGTAGAAAAAACCATAGTTAAGAGTTTATTCGGTGTAGATATATCACAAAAAACTGTTAATTCATGCATAGAGCGTCTTCACAAATATATTACCTCCAGATACCCAACAATAAACGATAGTGGACTGAGAAAATCCTTAAAAAAGCAAATTAAAACTGGAAATGCTTTAATTGGTAATACATTCAACAAATCAATGACATCTAGTTCTGAAGAACACACTCTGAATTTCGATTGGAATAAAGAGTTTCCGAGCGTTTCTCATGCTGGAGGCTTTTCCATTTGTGTCGGTAATCCACCTTGGAATATATTAAAACCTTTAGAGAAAGAATTTTTTGCCCGATATGATTCACAACTCTCAAAATACGGAGTAGACAAGCAAGAAGCACAATTAATAATTAAAAATCTACTAAAAGATACTGGCATTAGCTCAGAATGGGATAATTACCGTTCTGATATTGAAAAACAAGCTAAATACTTCAAAAAACATTATAATTATCAATCAGGATTAATTAATGTCGGAAAAATTTCTAAAAGAATTAGTGGAGATTTGAACCTTTATAAATTATTTTTAGAAAGATCTTTCCTTCTTTTACAGACAAATGGATTATCAGGTATGATAATTCCTTCAGGAATACACAGTGATGCAGGAACGAAGGGATTGAGAACACTACTTTTTGATCAACATCAAGTTCTGAAGTTAATTGCATTTGAAAATCGTCAAGGAATATTTCCCTCAATACACAAATCTTTCAAATTTGACATCTTAATCTACCAAAAGAATTATCGAAACACTGTAATGTTTCAATCTGCTTTTATGAAAAAAGATCCTTCGTTTTTAACGGATAAAAATGCTGAGTTTATGGAATTATCTTGGCAGGAAATTAAAGAATACTCCCCTAGTTCATGGTCAATATTAGAATTTAAAACGAAAAAAGATTTGAGTATTGTAAAGAAAATGTATAGATTTCCAGTTATCGGAGATTCAATAGCTTTCACAAGGGAACTTGATATGTCAATGGATAGCCATCTTTTTAATTCAGAAAAGAAAGGTTTACCTATTTATGAAGGAAAAATGATTCACCAATATAATCATCAATTCAAGGCTCCAAGGTATTGGATTGAAGAACAGCAGAGAAAGAAAAAATTCTCTTCGAGTTACAATAATTTTAGAGCAATTAGGTTAGTTTTTAGAGCTGTTGCAGCCAGTACAAACCAGCGTACAATGATTTCAACCATTATTCCTCCTAATAGCTGCTGTGGGAATTCTCTGATCATTATTAACAATTACTCAAAACGAAATTCTATTCAAACAACTCTCCAAAATCTTCTCTTTCTTGCTGGAATTTTCAATAGTTTTGTGTTTGATTATGTACTCAGATTGAAAATATCTCAGAATCTTAATATGTTCTTTTTACGAGATCTACCGCTCCCATTAGTTATAGATTCAGATAGATCTTACCAACGGATAATAAATTTTGTAAGTTCAATCTATTCAGAATATGAGGAATTTAGATTGATTCTTAAAACAAATTTTCCTGAGTCACAAAAGTATTCTAGCCTTTCTACGACTGAAAAACAAGCTCTAATTGATGTAGAAGTAGCTAAATTGTATGAGCTTTCCCTCTCCAACTTAGAATACATCCTTGACCAGTTTCATATACGTGATATTGAAAAGGAGAAGCAATTGAATCAACAAAAAAGATTAATCTTAGAACATTATAATAACAACCAACGTAAGTAGCCTTTCAAAATTAGGTGAAACAAATGACTGACGCATATACACAATTAATGAGTAAGTTTAAGGAAATACGATTATTGGGTTCAATCGGTTCTGTTCTCTATTGGGATTTAAATACCTATATGCCACCTAAAGCATTATCTTATAGGTCCCAACAGTTTAACTGGTTACAAACGAAAGGACATCAACTTTGGATTAGTAAAGATGTAAGTACTCTAGTGAAACTATGTTTGGAAAGTAATTCCCTAGATGAATTTCAATTACGAAATGTTCAGCTGATGAAACGGGAAATTGAAAATAAAACCTGTTTACCTACTGAATTAGTAGGTCAATTAGCCTCCCAATCGAATAAGACTCTTGAAATATGGAAAAAGGCAAAAGAGAAGAAGGTTTTCCAAGACGTCATTCCTGATCTAGAAAAGCTGTTTGAATTAAATCTGAAAAAATCTCGATTACTAGCAGAAGAAAAGGGATTAAGTGATCCATATGAAGCCTTAATAGGAACTAGGGATCCTAGTTTTACTGTAGATAAACTAACTGCACTATTTAACGATGTAAAGTCATTCCTTGTACCATTTCTCAAAAAAATTATAACAACTGGTGTTAAACCAGATAATAAATTTTTAAAGCAAGTAATTTCTCGAGAAACTCAAGTAAATCTTTTAAAAGATCTAGCAACGTTTCTAGAGTATGATTTTAAGGTAGGACGCATAGATGAAGTAGAACATCCTCTAACTATAGGATGTGGTCCATCAGATATTAGAGTAACGGTTAAATATCAGGAAGACAATGTAATGAAAGCCTTTGGAGCTGGTGTACATGAAATTGGACACGCCCTCCATGGATTGCAGCGAAAAAAGGAATGGAGTGAGTTACCAGTCAATAATATGGGATATCCGAGTTATGGAGAATCCCAATCACGACTGTTAGAAAATCATATTGGACTTTCAAGAGCATTTTGGCAAGCTTATTATCCACGCTTTCAAAAAGGAACAAAGGGAGCATTTGCAAACGTATCTCAAGAAGATTTTTACAAAGCAATAAACGAGGTTGCTCCTGGAGTCAGTAGAATGCGAGCTGATGAAGTAACGTACATTTTACATATAATTCTTCGCTTTGAAATTGAAAGAGATCTTTTTGCTGGTAAAATATCTATCAAAGAACTCCCTACTGTTTGGAATGAGAAATATATGGAATACTTAGGAGTTGATATCCCAAATGATACACTAGGAGTAATGCAGGATTTGCATTGGTATAGTCAGTATTGGGGGTATTTCTTTGGATACGGTATCGGAGATTTAATGGCAGCCCAGATCATTGGTGCTGGTTTAACAAATGACATTCCTAGCTGGCAGGATACCTTAGCAAGCGGAACCTTCACTTCTATTAGAAAGTGGCTTGCATCGAACACTCATGAGATCGGTGCTCTTTACGACTCTTTAGAGTCAATTGAGCATATCACAGGTACACCACTATCTACAAAATACTTTAAAAACTATATTGAATCAAAATACAGCTCTTTGTACTTGTGATTAATGAAAATATTGCCAATTTTGAAGGAACATTTGTTAAAAGTTGCCGAAAGTTATTTTATAATATCACTTTTCTCAATACACACTTCGATTAAATTGTATTAAGGTGAAAAATATATGGCTTACATAACACTGTTGCCCGATCAACCTTTGATATGGAATTTCATCATTGGAGTGGTTGTTGCATTAGTCTACGTAAAGGGAACTATATTTATTATGGATAAGATGGTATCTCAAGGAAAACTATCAAGTGATTTAAGCCGAAAGGTGATACACATCGCTGCAGGCTCATTTTTATGGGTGTGGCTTTTCATTGATACCTCAGACAACTTTAGTTATTTGTTTAATATCGCTGTACCTCTACTATTCTTTTTGACATTCTTAATGAAAGGTAAAAGCGGGTCTCCCGATGATCCTGATGTAAAAACAATGTCTAGGACTGGTGATCCAGCAGAGCTTTTACAAGGCCCTCTCTATTTCACAGTTATCATGATGATTGCTGGAACTGTCCTATTTGGATCGTATGCCGGTATGTTAGTTATGGCTATAGTTGGTTGGGGTGATGGAATTGCTCCTTACATTGGTAAGAAATACGGGAAGCGAACATACAAAACTTTTGGCAGAGAAAAAACCCTGGAAGGATCACTTGGATTCTTCGTATTTGCAACACTTGGATCTATATTTTTCTGGCTGTTCCTCGGAGTTCTTGGAGGACTTGATACTCCAGTTCTTGCTAATCCTGATGTTGGAATACTCGAAATATTCATAGTAATACTTCTTTGTAGTTTAGTAGCAACTATTGTAGAAGCCCTTTGCCCAGCGGATATCGATAATTTATTGATACCTGCGTCAACAATAATTACTCTATTAATAGTTGACTTTGTTCTACTTGCAGGAGCATCATTTTTTGTACTGAAGATACCTTTCATCCAATAGAGGGAAATAATCCCTCTAACCTTTTTTATTTTACCAAAATAAGAGTTAATTACGTAATATTGAATTTTAATTCCCAATTAGCTCTTTAATTGTTGATAGAACTTTCTTAAAACTTGTAGGTTTTAGTAAAAATGCTGATGCTCCATTATCCCTTGCTTGTTGTTCTACCTTCATATCGGCACTGATTAAAACCACTTTTATTTCAGGAAAAGATTCTTTTATTGACTCAGTTGCTTCTAACCCACTAACTTGAGGCATTCGATGATCCATCAATATAATATCAGGCTTTTCCTGGAGATTCATAACAACGGAAATGGCCTCTTCTCCATCAAACGCTTTTCCTAAGATTGAGTGACCTCTAATGGATAAAAAATGTTCAAATAGATTAACGATATCTATATCATCATCTACAATAACGATTGAAGCCAGAGATCATTCCTCAGAACAATTTACTTGAAACAGAGATATTTTGAGTTCAAGTACGCTAAAATATTGATATCTATTTTTGCATATACTTCATTGTTTGTAAATATTTTGAAATAAAAACGAATTTGATTAGTTAATCGATTTTTTGGTTTTCCCTTTAAGGATAATTACGAGGAAACAATAGAAAAAACGCTAGTAATGTTCTGTCAAATTCTAGTCTGTTTTTTCCATGTAAATCTGCCAAGAACCATCAGAAGTGACTTCTACTTCAAGAACTTTCTGCTTCATTCCCTCTAAAGCAACAAGTATCTCTTTTCGAGATATTTCTTCGTTCTCTGTACCCACAAATTTTATTATATTCTTGATTTGCGATTTTTTTACTGCACGGCGTGTTTTAATTAAAGGTATGGGGCATTTAAGGCCAGTTACATCAACAATCATGTCTACCTCGTATTTTGACATTTATACTTCCAGCTCTTCAATTGACCGATTGTTTTTCTTAAGATAATCTTCAATCGCGCGATGAACAGCATCAATAGCAAGGTTTGAACAATGCATTTTTGTTTTAGGAAGTCCACCAAGATCATCAGCAATTTGCTGCTTAGTAACGGTATAAGCTTCCTTGAGAGTCATTCCTTTGATAATTTCTGTCGTTTTGGAACTCGTGGCAATTGCCGCCACACATCCAAATGTTTTTACCTTAGCTTCTTCAATGATATCCTTTTCATTGATCTTCAAGTAAACCCACATAATATCTCCGCATACAGGATTTCCAACTTTCCCGATAGCGTTCGCGTTCTCTAATTCACCCATATTTTTTGGGTTCTGGAATAAATCCATAACTTCTTTTGAGTACATTCCCATATTAATCGTCTTCTAGTTCATCGGTATGATGATGATCGTCTTCTGGAACTTGTCCGTTGTTTTTTTGAGCTTCCCATTCCCGCAAAAAATCTGCATTCATTGGACTCATTTCACGTAAGCGGTTTACAGTATTCTTTAGATGAACAATAAATTCATCAATTTGTTCTTTTGTATTATATTTACTAAAACCCAGGCGAATACTCCCATGACTTATTTCTGTCGGCAGTCCAATGGCTGTTAATACATGACTTGCTTTAAGTTGTCTAGAGGAACATGCGCTTCCAGTTGCAATCATAAAATTAAGCATATCTAAATAAAGTAATATTGATTCTCCCTCAACATAACTAAGGACAGCCGAAAAATGGCCTGGAATTCTTTTTGATGAATCTTCAGGGCCAGTTATTTGATAATCAGTTAATTTCTTACGAAATAGATCTTCATTATAATTACTAAGCATACGCATTTTTTCAATTACTTCAGGAGTATATTGTTTTACCGCCTCAGCAAAACCCACAATCCCTGGCAAATTTTCTGTTCCTGCTCGCTTTCTATTTTCTTGCAGTCCACCATCGAAGAGAGGAATTATCTTCAATCCTTTTTTTAAATAAAATGCACCAATCCCTTTTGGTCCGTGAATTAGATGACCAGCTATAGAAGCCATATCTACTATTGAAGCATCGGTTGGAATTTTGCAGAAAGAATATGTCATATCGACATGAAGAGGTACTTGACGCTCCTTACATAATTTAGAGATTGCTTCAATATTTTCCACGGTACCTATCTCAACATTTCCATGTGGTATTGAAACCAGTAAGGGGTTCTTGTCTAATAATTCCTCTAAATGGTCAAGACGAACAAAACCCTCTGAATCAACTTTAATTGATTGAAAATCAAATCCATTATGCTTAACTAGTGATTGAATGCTTTCTAATACAGTGGAATGAGAAACTATTGAGGCTACTATCAATTTTGAACCAATGCGGTCATAATTCGCAAGAGCATATCCTTTGATTGCTGTGTTATTTGATTCAGCCTGTCCTGAGGTGAAAACTACTTCACCTGGTGTTACGTTAAGTTTTTCCGCTATAACTCCTCGAGCATCATCTAATGCCTCTTGAGCTTCGATTCCAAACGAATTACCATATTCAGAAGAAGGTGGACTGATCACATCTGTGAAAAATCGAACCATTGCCTCTAAAACCCTATCATCAACACGAGTGCTTGAATTATTATCGAAAAAGATTTTCACGAATAGAACCTTCACATTAAGGATATTTACTTCAATATTTCACAAAATATTTAATGATAACGATAGTTAAATCGAATTAACAATTGTAAAGAATCTCCAAAATCAAAGGGTATTTATTGTTTACCTTAGGTTTTTGATTTAAAGAACGATATACTGAGAGTGTTTAACATGAATCAGAGAGCTATAATATCACTTTTTTTGGGATTTACTGTTTTAATCGGGGTTTTTATTCTCTTTATTACGTTATATCTTGGAGAACAAACTTCATCCCCTCCCATTGAGGCTGAACCTGGTTTTCCTTTTATATATATAGCTCTTATGGCGATTGCCTTTGGTGGAGTCCTCCTTGGCGTAATTATTCGATTAAGAAGATAGAAATATTGTTACCTTATGTGATCTTGGGAGGTTAAATCCATCCCAGAATACCTACAAATAGGATAACTGCCAAGATATCAACAGTATATATAATTGCGAGAGTTAATATCTGATTTTTTCTCTGTTCCATGTCATAAACCGAGAATGAAACCACCATAAAGGTCAAGTATCCGAATATAATTATCGGTACCACTCCGATTAATGTGGCATTCCAAAAATCATATATCCAGAGCAAAGCATTTGCCTCATTAAGAATAACCTCAACAAAAACGCAGAAAATGGAATTCCCAATTGCAAAAACCCAACGATTGGGAATTTTGAGAGGAATCTTGATAGGGGTTAAGTCAAACTTATAATGCTTATCTTCGGGTAGCATCTTAGTAAATGCAATACCTGCCATAGCAAACATCATAGAAATTTCTATATTAAGTCCGACAAAGATTAGAAAACCTGTTTCTCCACTGCAAGTCCAAAACGCTTGATAATCCGTAATAAAAAGTACTAACGCATTCCAGATTTCATTGAACAGATCCATCCCCCAGAACGCGAGACCAGCAAATACTCGGTTCCAATTTTTCTTTTCTATTTCTACTGCATATAGATATACTACCAAAGCAAATAAGGGAATTAAATACCACTTAAATTCATCAGGCCAGATTCGTAAAATATCCAATGCTGCTTGGGATTCAGGTGTAGGTGTCATTGTAAAACATAATCTCCTAATTTTATTTTTTTCTCTTTCGTCTGTGAAGTGATTAGATTATTCTTACTCCAAATATTCATAAAAATCTACTTGAAATTATTTTTGATCAAGTATCGTTACTAGTAATCAATTCTCCTGGATATTATTTGTAATCCTAATAGTAAATCTTAAAGGAATTGCTCACAGGGAATTTAATTTATGAAATAATTTGCTATTGGAGTAATTCAAGGAATTTTTCCAATTTATATTCTGATTCAAATAACGCTTTGTTCCATGATATATTTGCTATAAATACTGATTCTAATTTCTTCATCAATGAATACGGATCGTTTTCTGCTGATATCAGTTTCAATAATGCAATCGTAGTAATTCCCTTGATGAATATGATAAATTTTTCTTCATTGAACCATAACACATCATGATATCGGTTGATGTTGAGAAAGTAATGAACCTCAGGATCTTTCAAGAGCTCCTGTACTACATCATTAGGATTGTTGATTTCATCTCTAGTTATCCAATTCTGGTGAGAAACTAATATCTTTACTAATACCGCACTATTCTTGGCATCAAGGTCATATTTTTCTTTAGGGAATTTGATTAACTGCTCTTCTAGGACACGACCCAAAAACAATTCATCAATTCTCGATCTGCTTATGATGGGCATATTTTCTTCTTTACACAGCCGTCTTAGAAGGATCCATGCCAGTACTATTCCCCAATCATTAATTGATGATGGTAAATAAGATTCTAGTTGAAAATCTTGATCAGGACTTGAGAAAGAAAAGTCCATTGTTTTAATTCTGAAAAATGCATTCAGAATTATCTTTGTACTATTATAAATATCGTTTTCAATATTTTTCATTGAGTCTTTAGTCTCTATATATGTAGATAATTCAGTAAAGAATCTATTCAGTAGTTCACTCTTCTTTTCCATGAAATCTGATATATCATCATTTTTTCTAGCAACCGAAGCGAATTCAATAACTGTTTCTAAGTTGAAGAAAGCACGAAATGCTGAATGTAAAGACGCATATAGCAATTCTTGTCTCGAATCATCTATGTTGGGAACTCCACGCTCATTTAAAAAATCATTTAATTGGTTATATTGTTTTAACTTATTGTCTTCTACTTCACGAAAATCTAAAAGAGCCATTGACTGATAAGCATCCAAAATAACGTGTAATCCTTCATTAAGAATATTGGAAGAACGCCGAATATACTCCAAACCTGAAAATTGATCACGAAAAATGAGGAAGGTATTTTCAGGATCCTTAAGATTGAGTCCAGCCATCAACGTTCTTTGGAGAAGTTTACCCTTTTCTTTGTCTAAAAAGGCTACTGAGGTTTTAATCCATCCTGAAGTTTGACCGAAGAAGTTATTATATATAATCAATGATCGTTCTTCGTTCACACCATTTGAATAACAAAAGACATTCTCATCTACGTATCCTTCTGAGGTAAAGAGATCATAGAGGAGGAAATTCTGAACATCTGAATACAAATACCGCTTTTTCATAAGAGGGAAAATTACACGTTCATGATGTTTTACTAAACCTTCATCAACTTGTTCATTCATATAGGCTCTTCTATACTCCATACCGTACTTTTCTTCGTAACCCTCTATCACTCCATGTCCAAACATAGGTAACCCTGGTAATGTAACCAATAAAAGACAGATCCCAAAGTATTTCTCGCCTTTCCCAAATCCTTTAGCAGCTGTTTCTTCATCTGGATTTGACATAAAATTAACAAAGCGTTTTAAAATTTGAGGATCGTACTCAAGAGTGTTCTTCATAACAGAACGGTATTTTGCATTATCTTCATCCCTTAGCATGTTCATAAAGGCGGAATTGTACACTCTATGCATTCCCAAGCTTCTAACAAAAAATCCTTCTAGTAACCAAAAAGCTTCTGCTAATAAGAGAGTATCAGGAATTTCTTTGTTTATACGATCGACTACCTCACGCCAAAACTCTTGAGGCATAGCTTTCATAAAATCTTCTCTTGTGAGTCCCATTCCAGCCCTTGAGGGGATATCTCCTCCAGTTCCTGGTGCTGGAAACCACAATCTCTGAATATGTTTCCTTGTTAAGGTCATTGCTGCGTCAAATCTGATTATAGAAAATTTTTTTGCTACATGCAGTATAGTTTGTATGACTGCCTCTCGTACCTCGGGAATAAGATAATTTAGTTGTGCAGTATCATTCCAAGGCATGGAAGTGCCATCATTTCCGTGGTAAATATATCGTGTATTACCAGAACGGAAATCAACGTGTTTAAAGGTAACTGCAGCATCGGTTCTAGAAAAATAATGATCTTCTAAATAAATTCCAAAATTGGGATCACCAGATAAATTATCACCAGAATATTGATAGGCAGGAAATGGTGGATAATCTACTGAGATAAACCAATCTGGATGCTCACGAATCCATTTGGAATCAATACCTGTGTGATTTGGCACCATATCTGAAGCGAGTCTTATTCCATATTCTGAAGCCTTTTCTTTTAGTTTTTGATATGAGTTCTCTCCTCCCAAATCATTAGCAATTACGTAGTCGTACAAACTATATGCCGACGCTTCAGCTTCGGGATTTCCGCACCATTGTTTTACTGTTTTCGATGCTGGACTTCTTTCCCAGAGACCAATCAACCAAAGTGCATTAAAACCCCAATTTGCTAGCTGGATTAATTCATCAGATGGTATTTGATCTAGGTGCACAATATTACGCTGATATTTCTTAGAAAGTTGATCTAACCAAACATAAGCATTCTTAGCAATCATTAATACATTAGGCATCCAGTCTTTATCTGGTGTATACCGTTCTTCCAGCCCTTCGTACTCGTATACCTGAGATTCACCAGGGCCAAATCCCCTCATCTTTTCTTCTTCAGCAAAAATATCTAATGCATATAATATTCGATAGTAATAGCTAGAATCTAATAATGATCCCCATTCTTTAGCAATATATTCTAATTGGTTTTTCATTGAATGTGGATATTGCTTTACTGGTTTTTCAAGAAGTTCAATAATTGGTAAATTCTCTGGACCGAAGTGATCTTTGTCAACCAAAAATTCCTGAATCTTACTGATAATTTCTGGATAATCTGTAGATTTTAAGGGCTGATCATCAAAGAGCTCTGAATGTTTTGAAAAAGAAGGATTTGAGTTTAAAAGCCATAAATGCACTAATTCTTGGACTATTATCTCACGATTGGATAACCCTTCGGTTTCAGCTTTTAAATACTCTTCACTTTTAACTAGTTTATTGTAGACATCTGTTGGTGGAAAATCATCGATAAGCTTTTCCAAACACCGATTAACTGATTTTTCCCCAAACTCCTCATCTAAATCTCCCAACAGCTCCTTGTATAACTTTGGATACTTTTCTTTCTTATATAAGTTTAGAATTTCATGAGAAATTTCATTTAATACCGTTATCGCATTTATTTCTGACGCTCGTACTGCTAACTCAGGAAAAATCACTAAATCCTTTTTTTTGTTAAGGGAATCAACAAATAACCTCATTAAATAGGTTTGTTCGAATGTAACGTACCCTTCTTTAGTAGTGAAAAACTGATCATCCAATTTATACTTTTCACGAGCCGTTAGTGAAATTCTCATTTAATAAAACCTCATTCTATCCAACTAGTGTAATAGTATCCACTAAGATAAGTAAATATCCTAATCTAATGGGTGTGCAATTAAATTTAAAGATAAGCAACTAAACATTTTATTATCATAACAGAAGATGATTAAATGGATTTATACCTAGAAGTGTTTGCTCTTACCATATTTGGTATCTCCATACTAATCTATACGTGTATGCTTATTTATGGACTAAGGCACCCAGCTAGTTCTAGAAAAGGATCATTGATTCAAATATACAAGCAATTTGTTGATGTTAGAATCCAGCAATCACCACTCATTGCAATTCAAGCAATGAGAAACTTGATTATGGCAAATTCTGCATTTATTTCTGCGTTGCTGGTCCTCTTAGGAATTTTACTTGCATTTTATGATCATGTTTTTTCCCCTGAATTGTTTCCAGGTACAGAAATTAGTCTAGGTTTTATTCAAATGGTTCTTAGGGTTCTAATCATAATATTCTGTTTATTTAATTTTGTTTTAGCCATTAGAATGTCAATTAGGTTTACTTTACTAATTTCATCTGATCCTAGTCAAATAGATGTATGTGGAGTAAGTGGAATTACATTCACCAAAGATGCACTGATTAGTGCTCAAAACCATTGGTCTTTTGGTATCAGAGGATTATTCTATTTAATTACAGCGGTCGGATGGATTGTACATCCGATTTTTTTCATAATTGGAACGTTAGGGGTCACAGGGTATTTAATTTTCATTGAGGATATTTTTGAAAGGAGGAAAGAAGAATCCCAATGTGAAGAGAAGTAATTCTTAAAATTCGAGCGAACCAAAAATTCAATAAATAAATTCATAAAAAGTGATACACAAGCCTGAGTATCAAAGATTCTTATCATAACGTCTAGTGAAACCTTGAAATCAGCAATAAACATTTATTCTCGATTCTAGCTCAGCTATTAGAGAATAATGAGGACTTCCCTTGAACAATCAAATCGAAAAACACCCAATATTGACTTCTGAACCAAATCCTACTTTAGTATCCTTCAGCTGGAATGGCCAATCATTAATTGGAGTTGAAGGAATGATGATTTCTTCAGTCTTATTTGCTAATGATATCAAGGTATTTGGTCATCATCCTAAGGATAATAGTCCTCAGGGTATCTTTTGTGCCAACGGTCAATGCTCTGCGTGTATGGTAATTGTAAATGGAAAACCAATGAAAGCCTGTATGACACCTTTGAGGGAAAACATGGTAATTGAAAGTTGTGATGGCCTTCCTAGTCTTCCAGAAGAAAATGGTGAATTAGTTATTGGTGATCCAGTTGTTACTGATGTAGATGTTTTGGTAATTGGCGCTGGGCCATCTGGACTTGCAGCAACTGAAAAATTGGCTTCTTATGGTCTAGAAAAAATACTTCTTATTGATGATAAAGACCGTA
>JAEOSP010000723.1 GCA_016840305.1 Candidatus Hodarchaeota archaeon | reverse complement strand
CTATCTTTTCCACCAGATATACCCACAGCAATAATGTCAGTCCTGGTAAATAATTGATATTGATTAATTGTTCTTTGTACTTTTTTAATAAATGATTTATTAAAATGCGAGACGCATAATCTTTCTTTATCCCATGGTCTACGCCAAGCAGCTGGTCTAGAACAGAATGAACAACTCGGTATAATCAAGGGAAACTACCCAAATTCGACATTGTGAAACACTGCTTTATAATAGCGGATATTGACAAGGTAATCCTTAACAAATCATTCGACAGTCATGAAAATAGAGTGACATAAAGATTCAATAAAATCAATATTCCAGATATCGAGTAACATGATTTCATGAATACCGGCTTTATTTTCGCAGGGAAACGATCAATTAGGGTCTCGAGTATGATTTTGCCATCGCTAAATGGTAGAGGAAGGATATTGAACAATCCAAGTATTAGGTTGATGTTAATTAACCAAATTAATTCCAGTTCAATCCAATAGGGCAGGAATTTTGATAGGATGGTGCTTTTTGGTTTTTTATAGTCATAGAAGTGTGCACCAATATCAGAACCAGAAATCAACAGAGAATTTTTCGGGGGATCTTTTCCCGTAACTTGAATATCGCCAGATTTAGTTACTAGAATGAAAGGATTTCCAGATGGGATTTTACGTAAGTTAGTTATTAGATCCCGAGATGAATTTATTTGGAAGTAGTCCACAATGGTTCTAAATTCAATTAGTTTTATTCCAGTAATTACATCCCCTCTTTTAAGTTCTACAGTCTCAGCAGGGGAATTTGGCTCTACGCCTACAACAAGTGCCCCCGATGCATCCTCATACAATGGAGCCAGCAGTGACCCGGATATGGCTAAAATTGGTAGGAAGACCAATGCAATGAGGAGACTTGATATAACGCCAACTGATACTATTCTGAGTCTGGCTCGTTTCGATATTTTTTCCAAGTCACTAACAGCATTTTGTAAAAATACGGTAAAGATGGCCAATACTAACATAATACCGGTTTTTTCTACTCGAACTCCTTCGGATGTCGCCATAATCCCATGCAAAAACTCGTGAATGACAATTGAAAATAAAATTGCAGGGATAAGTAGCAGAATGATTTCCAAATTAAGAAACTTAATTGGATTTAGTGAAAGAATTGGTCCCGGTTTGCTGATAATTGACAGGAAGATATTTACAAGCAATATAACCGGCAAAATAAAAAACAACTGGAGCGCAAGGAACGCACATATATTTCCAACCTTGAGCCAAAATGTTCGTGTTTTTTCATTAGCAATTCTCATGAACAATTTTCGAAATATGTTAGTCTGCCAAATTAAAACCAACGGGGCAATGAGTACCCCCTTAGCTTCTAAATTTACTCGTGAAGAAACAAAAATTAGTATTAACCAAAAAACAGCTAATCCCAATATTGCATCCAACAGAGCCATTAATTGGTGACATAGTTCAACCTATTTTTAAGATTCTACCGTAATTATCCATTTGTGAATGACTTAATTGGTATTTGTTCTCATATTGTAATATTGAATTGGATTTGTCATATTCTTTAAATCGTTGAGAATATTTGAATGTCTATTGACATGAACATTTCGGATGATGGAGTAAAATCAACAGAACCACGAGAATTAGTTGAGTATGGTCCATCGGGTAGCATGTATATCGGAAAACTTCCTGAAGGATGTAAACGTTGTATTGAAGGAGAAAAAGTCGTTTTATATACAACTGGACATTGTTCTGTTGGTTGTGCATATTGTCCAATTCCCGAGGATAAGCAAAAAATCGATGATGTTTACGTTAATGAACGAAATGTTGAATTAAACAAATCTGGGTTTGATACAATTATCAACGAATCAGAATTATGTCTTGCATCTGGCTCTGGTATTACTGGGGGTGATCCACTTGAAGTACCAGATAGGACTATTGAATACATTCAATTCCTACGAAGAAGATTTGGTTCCACATATCATCTTCATTTATACACATCGGGGGTATTTTTCATTGAGAAGCCTTATTTGATTAAAAATTTATTTGATGCTGGTTTAGATGAGTTACGATTTCATCCAAAACAAATACGGGCCAAGAGAATATGGGAAATTGCTGCACAAGCAAAGAAGAATTTTCCAAACAAGCATATTGGTTTTGAAATACCCGCAATTCCAGGTCAAGATGACGTAATTAAGGAACTAATCAAATTTGCAGATCAGCATGATTTGGATTTTGTAAACTTGAATGAGTATGAATTTACAGAATCTAACTTTAATAAACTGAGCATTCGTGGTTTCACTTCAGTATTGACAAATTCTGCTGCAATTGGATCCAAAGAGACTGCATTTAATGTTATGGCAAGTATAAAGGATAAAACAAGGATTACAGTTCATTATTGTAGTTCGGGATCCAAAGATGGCATACAATTAGTTCAGCGATTCAAAAAACGAGCTTCTCAAATTAAACGTCCATTTGATGATATATCTGGTGAAGGAGAATTAGAGTATGGAAGACTTATTGTAAATTCACAAGAAGAATTTGATCAATTAATCCATTT
>JAEOSP010000722.1 GCA_016840305.1 Candidatus Hodarchaeota archaeon | reverse complement strand
TTTATTTTCCATTTAAACTTACATGATGTTAAAAAAACGATTAAAAAGAAAAGGGGGGTTATAAGAGGTAGAACCGTGAATGATCTTAGTTCGAAAGAATTTCAGAAGGAAGTAAAGGACTCTGTTGTTAATCTTAATCTTCGAGGGAGTACTGTTCATAGATTACCTTTGGAACATTGGAATTCATTTAAGAGTGGATTGGAGCAGATAACACGAAAAGAATTTGCAGAGTATGTTGGATTTGAGGACGTGAAAGAACTCGATCGTAAACTAGCTAAAGCTGTCCAAGGTACTGTAAAAGTCCAAGAGCAGATTAGAAGTAGAATTCGAGGTGTACCAGCTCCCTCCTTTAAATTTACAGATAAAATAATTTCCAGATTAAGTGGAAATTCCCTACAAGTTCCATCTGAATTACTAGAAGAATTGAATCTAGATAAAGATCAAGAATTGGAACTTGTAAAAGGGAAAGATGAATATTTATTTTATGTTCGTTTGAAGAAATGACAAATTACAAAAAAGGGTGAATGAAGAATGTTATTCTTCAAATGGAACAGCTAAAGCGGTAGGCGCGCCAACGATACTTTTTACTGCTTGTAAGGATAGGATAGTTCCCCAAATAGCAAGGAATAGAATGGTTGAAACTGGTGGTAACATCTTTAACACAGATGGAGGGATTCCATTGGGAAAAATAATGGGAATAACTTCGTGTTGAAAGGAAAATTGCATTACATCAAACATCCCAAATAGGTATGATCCAATAAATGCTCCCAAGGGATTCCATAAAGCCACTACAACTAAAGCTATCACAATCCAGCCTCTTGCTTGAGTCATCCCATCAGCCCAAAAATTCAGCCAACCTAATGATAGATATGCCCCACCAAGTCCAGCCATCATACCCCCAAAAGTAACGCTAAGATATCTTATTAAAACAACATTGACGCCTTGGTTGCGTGCAGCAGAAGGATTTTCCCCAACTGATCTTATCAGAATACCCAAACGTGTTTTATAGAGGATAAACCATAAAATTGGAGGTACTAGGTAAGAAAGATAAACAATGATATTTTGGTTAAAGAAAGCTAAACCGAAGAAGGGAATATCACTTAAAATTGGGATTGGAAATGGTTGTAAAGCTGTTAGGGCTTTTCCAACAACAGAATTACCCAAAAGACCGCTAAGACCTGTTCCTAGTATTGTTAATCCAATTCCAGAAACTACTTGATTCCGATTGAATGTTATGGTTAGAACAGCATGAATTAATGATAATACTCCTCCGATTAGCATTCCAAAAATGATACCATATAGAATATTATTGGATTGAAAGGCAAAAGCATAGGAACCTGCAGCACTAGCAATAATCATTCCTTCTATTCCCAAGTTCAAAATTCCAGATCTTTCAGAATAAATTTCTCCTATGGTTGGAAAAACGAAAAATGTTGCTGCTGCAACAATACTATGCCATAATACAGGACTAAATAAGTCAACCATTGTTAAGCACGCCTCACATCAATTTTAAATCGGAAAAAAAACTCAGATAAAAGAACAGACAGTAAAATTATTCCAGTAAACATATCTAATGTACTTACAGGAAGACCTGTAAGATTTATTGCTATCCCACCAACAAATATGGCTGCAAAGAAAAGTGCACTAAAAATAATCCCAAGAGGATTAAGACCCCCAAGGTAAGCGACAGCTATTGCCGTGAATCCATAACCAGAGGAATAAACCGTTAGTCTGTGTTGACTACCTGCGATATGAGTAACCCCAGCCAGCCCAGCAAGACCTCCTGAAATAATCATACTTATCAATATCACTTTAAAGAAGCTAATGCCTGCAAGACGACCAGCTAAAGGATTTTTTCCCGTAACATTAACCTCATATGCAAATTTCATTTTTGGAATACCATTTACAGTTCTGAACAGGAAATAGTATGTTAAAATACTGATTAGGAGTACAAAAAAGATAGCAATTGAAACTGGAGAGAAATTCCATGTTGTATCAAGAATTGGCACATAGAATCCAAAGTCCAATGTTGGTATTCTAGCATTCAAAGGAAGCTGTTCCGATAGGGCAAATCCAGTTAAAGGGTCTTTCCATTGCCCTGAAACAAGAAACTCCATTAAATAAAGTGCAGGGAATACCATTAAGAAACTTACAACTACATCAGCGCCTTGAAATCCACCTTTAGCCCTGAAAAAGACAACAGGCAGGGCCCATATAGCCCCAGCAATGAAGCCAGCAATGAACATGATCGGGATAAGAATAAATGAAGGTATATCAGGAAATTCAAAAGCAACCCAGTAAGCTGCTAGCATACCAATTATAAATTGTCCTTCGGCACCTATATTATCAATTCGGGCCTTGAAGGGGATTGCTAATCCTACAGCTATACACAATAATGGAATGAATGAAACAAAGGCGTTGGGAAGTAAAATCAAGATTATTCGGAGCATAGATCTTTCCGATGTCAAGAAGAGTGCAAGAGGATCTTTTCCATTAAGAAGAAAAATCAATCCAACAACGACAAATCCCATCACAACAAACAGAATCCGTACTAAGAAAGCATTTAAACCTGAGGTCGTTGTTATTTTCTTCTGAAAATAGAAATCATAAGTAAAAATCTTCATTTCATTGCCTCCTCAATTGCAGTTCCTCCCATCATAAGTCCAATTTTTTCTCTCGTAGCCTTATGAGCATGTAAACTTCCGATTATTGTACCTTTGTAAATAACAGCAACAATATCACAAAGGGACATGATTTCAGTTAAATCGCTCGATATTAACATAATTGCACTCCCCTCCTCTCTTAATCGCAATAGTTCCTCACGTACAAATTGAGTTGTAGCTACATCGAGTCCATAAGTTGGATTCTCAGCTATTAATATTAGATTTTGTCCAGTAGGTGGAACTAGTGTCGTTTCACGTGCTACAACTACCTTCTGTTTGTTACCACCAGACAAACTTTGTACAGATGCTAGAGCATTAGGGGCCTTTATACTAAAAAGGTCCATTAACTTATTCGTTTTTTTGGTAATAAACTCTTCATCAATAAAAAAACCATTTGAATCTCTGTAAGAGTTTAGCATGAGGTTTTCTCTTATCGACAATTCTGGAATTAACGCTTTACGACGATCTTCGGGAATATAAGCTATTCCTAAATCTCTAATAGACTTAATAGATTTATTGGTCACATCTATAATTATGGGTTCACCGTTTGAGTCCACAGAATGAATTAAAATTTGACTAGACTCAGCCTTGCGCCAGTGTAAGAATGCTTCTACTAATTCCCTTTGTCCATTGCCAGAAATGCCTGCTATTCCTAATATTTGATTTTCTTGTAAAGTAAGACTAATTCCATTAACTACTCGATCCCCCATGTCATTACTTGCATGAAGATTAATGATTTCTGCTGCTATTTTTCCAGGTTCGAGTTTTTTTCGGTCTAATTCATAGAGGATTTCTTTTCCAACCATAAGCTTTGCTAGATGTCGAATCGTTTCGTTATGAGAAGCCCATTTTTGGTTCTCTTTTTTCGTATCTAGTGTCTCAACAACTTTTCCTTGTCTTAAAATGGTTATTCGATCACTATGGTTTATAGCTTCTTCTAAATGATGCGTTATTACTACAATACTTTTACCTTGTGCCTTGAGCTCGTTTAGTAGTCTAAATAAGTTGTCTATTTCAATAGGAGTCAGCATACTGGAAGGTTCATCGAGAATTAATATTTCAGGATCAGTAAGGAGAGCTTTCAAGATCTCTATTCTTTGTTTTTCTCCACCAGAAAGCTTCCATACCTTTTTTTTAGGATCTAGATCTCCTAGATCAAATTTTTTTAAGGCTTCTCGAATTTTGAGTTCTACTGTTCCAAGTGATAAGAAAAAACCCTCTGAAACACTCAAGATATTTTCAGCTACACTATGTCTCTCTATCAGACTTTTCGATAAATCTTGACGTGCTATAGCTAATCCATATTTAAGAGCAGTAACTGGATTACTAAGATCTACCTTTTCTCCTCTCAACAGAATAGTTCCACTATCGGGTTTCCTGAATAAACAATTTACGAGTGTTGACTTCCCAGCTCCATTTTCTCCTAGCAGGGCATGAATTTCCCCTTTTTTAAGAGTAAAATTTACGTGATCGTTTGCTCGAAGCTCTAGACCATCTCCATAAAAAGTTTTACAAATATCAATCATTTCTAGGACTAGTTCCATTGTTGGCTCCTCGGTTTTTGTTTGGTGTTGAGTGTAAAGAGTTGGCTCTATATCTAAATTGTAAAAATCAAAAAAAAAAAATTGGGGAAGAACTTTATAAAAAGTTCTTATGATGGATTTGGATTTCCAATTACTCCTTCGACAAACCAATTCATAGTAGAAAATAATTCAGGAATTGTAGCCTGTACACCATCAGCCCATACTTCTGTTCCATTCTGAGCGTTAATTGGCCCTGTGAAAGGATCAAAAGTAACTGTCGTGCCATTCATTTGACTAAGTCTGTCCATTACATGGTCATATGCAGATTTGGCACCGATATCGACAGCTTTTAAATCGTCAACGAATATTTCATTGATAGGAACACCAAAAAGTCCACCTAATTCCACAGCTTTTTCTTTAATGAACCAGAGGTAATCAACATTCGAAAGATTAGTGCTGTTGTATGTCCCATCATTTACTTTGGACAAGATATCATCATAGAGAATGTCCCAGTGCGCAAGTTGACCTGAAATTACTGAATCATTTCCGTAATACTGCATTGGAGAGTAATGACTAAAGGCATAAACATCATCATATTTCTCTGCGGCTTGTATTACTGCTGGGGAATCTTCTGTGAAAGCAAGCATATCAATACCATCGGATACTAAAGCATCAGCAGCACTTGTTGCTTTAGCTGGATCATACCAGCTGAAAATCCATCGAACATCAACGGTTGCTGTTGCATTGGCTTCTCTTACACCTAAGGTGAATGCATTAATATGGCGGATAACTTCTGGAATGGGAAAAGCGCCAACATAACCCATTTCTCCACTTTGACTAAGAGCACCAGCCATAAGTCCATTAAGATAGTACAACTGGTAAAAATCAGCAAAGTAAGTACCTAAGTTATCATCTCGAGTGTATCCACTGCAATGGAAGAATAAAACATCTGGATATTTCTCTGCAGCCTGTGCGGTTCCATCCATGAAACCAAAGGACGTTGTAAAGATAACATCACATTTTTCAACTTCTACCATCGTATCAACAGCTGCGACTACTGCTGCGGCATCTTCTGCTATACTTTCTACATAGACTGTTTCTAACCAGTCATATTTTTCATCAATTAGTACTCGTCCAACATCATGAGCATTTGACCAACCGTAGTCCCCTATTGGGCCTACATAAATGAAGCCAGCTTTTAGTTTGTCACTACCAGTAGTAGTGCATCCTGAAAGAAGGGTGATACCCATCAATGCGAGTACAATAATAAAAATTCTACCATATTTAATATTTGACATAAGGGTTCAACCGACAAATAATATCCATTCCTTTTTATTTAAATTTTTCTCAAGAATACATTATAGTTATCTTTAACAAAGGCTTTTGAGTAGTGCATTACTGACAATTTCAAGTTTTTAATTACCTGCAATTCAACTTTTTGGTTATTGTCATAATTTTCCAATTATGAAAGAAAATACGGAAAGAACCTGGAATTTCAATTGCCTCATAAATCATTATTAAAATGATTACCTCAAGAACAATTAACGGTTTAAAAAAATGCTATCACGGTGTATATTTAGTTTTGACAATAATTTAAATGAGGTTCGTGACTTTCTATTAGACGCTTATCGAGAATCCAGTGTTCTTCACTATCTCATTCCAACAAAAATTGAAAATCATAAATATGGACCTTGTGGGACGTCTTATACAAAAAAAAATGACGAGGACATCACGATATGGAAATTAAAAGAAAAAAGGGCCGATTCCAATTCCAAAATCATAGCTTTATGTCACCGAGGGCCAGCCCGAAATTATCACATCGAAATCCATCCCCAATACAAGCATTTTGAACTTGATCTTTTTTTAGCAGTAGAAAAAATTGAACAAGATAAAAATCCTGGTTTGAAGGGAGAATTACGCCTTATTCATTATACTGTGACTACAGATCCTGTCCGTAAAACGACTTTAGAGGAATTAAATTATGAGGATTTGGGTCTTCATGAGTTCAATTATATTCGTCCAAAGGAGAATCCTATACCAAGTTATATACTTCCTCAAGGATTCACCATACGAAACATTGAAGGAAACATCGATTATTCAGCCTATATCGATGTAGTAGGCTCTGTTCTCCCCCATTGCGGAGAAAACATGTCCATTGAGAAATTAACCTTTATGAGTGAAGCAGAATTTTACCATCCAGATCTTAATCTAGTTGTGGTTACAGCTGATGGGGAGTTTGCTGCATTCTGTACTTTTCGTTTTGATCCTCGTACAAAGATAGCTGAGCTAGAACTCTTAGGTGTTCATCCGAAGTACTCACACTTACATTTGAAAACCGCTCTTGTTTGCGAAGGCTTAGAACGTTTGACCAAATACCAACCTAATATGGTATGTGTGGTTGAGAGTGACATTCATGACGAAAACAATCTTATCTATGAAGCTACAGGGTTTAGTATAAAAGTACCCATGAATATGTGGGCCAAAATTCTATAAATAATGTTTTCAGAACATTTATTGGGTATTAGACAATTATAACCAGATTTTCCTAAGCTGGGAATGATGAATAAAACACCCATCAGGTCAAGGTGTATTATAAAGGAATTATTCAATGACGGGAAGGAGTCCCTTAAAGTGACTATCAAATGTTGCAATGTATATATTACTCTCGAAAAGCTTCGCCATGACTAAGATGGAACAATCAGTGAAAGAAAGTCCTTTTTCAAAGTATTTGAGAAATAATTCCCAAGTAGCTAGAAATTCTGTTTCACTTAAATGTAACAAATTAATTCTAGGTGAATTAAAAATATAATTCCCAATATTCTTTACAAGATTTTTATTGTGAGTTCTTACTAATGTCAACGTGACTGTTTCATCAAAAACAAAATTTGAAATAATAATTCTACCAAATTTTCCTGAAAGACATTCTTTCATGATCTTCGTTGCTTTAACATGATTATTATCATCAGAATTACGTATAGCAAGAATGAAACCAGTATCTAAAAAAACAACCACAATAACCCCTCAATGATAAAGATGTGCATCCACGGTCGTAGAAGTGTCTTTAATTCCCCATTTTATAGGTTTATACAAGAATTTCCATGCATAATCCTCTTCGAGTTTTGGAAGATGATGATTTACCACCTCATCTTCGAATTTTTTAGCTTCTTCTCTAATTAAAATACCTAAAATCTCTTTTTTAGTATATTTTTTTCCCATTAAAATGTAACGTGCTCTTAATCTCTCTAAAAGATCCTCATCATCTTTACTTAAACGAACTGTGGTCATTTTTCCCACCTTAACAAACAATTTTACGTAATTTCAAATATTTTAATCATTTATTTTGTTTACATTGCAAATTCTACAAATATATAAGTATACTTGTATACTAAATTCCGATTTTCAAAAATTAACTGTTCGTTGGTTATTGCACATCTGCTATATATAAGAATAAAAAAAAAATAAACCTCTCTCATTTACTTCAATATGAGGATTATCCAGATTTGTTGAGAAATCTAATGTAACAGTTTTAATTAATTTATTCGGAATTTTTATCTGCTTACAATATTCATGTATTTTTCTCTTAATTATTGAAATAGAAGCATATAAGGGAAGATCAAAATTGATTCATCAAATAATCCTGTTAAAGAATATCAGCCTTATGTTTTCTAAAAGGAAGTATTTCCTATTTAATTGATGATTGAATCTGGTTGTTTCATTGAGTATGGTTACTACAAGATTAAGAGGAGAGAACGTAGATTTCATGGCTTCCTATGCTAAAGTCTTTTTTTAGCTCAAAATTTGTTTCATAGATCTTCTATAGTTCTCAAAAGCTGTTTTTCCTTTTTTTGTTAAATTGATGAAGGTTTTTGAAACCTTTCTTCCATGTTTAGTACGTTGGATGAACTTCTTTTCAAGTTTGATATAACCAATCTCCTCAAGCTTATCCAAATGAGTGGATAGTTTTCCCCATGAAAAATTAGTTAAATTCTTTAAGTAGGTGTAATCGGTAAGCTCTAAGCTGTATAAATGAGCCAGGATCTTTAATCGGGATGGTTCATGAATATATTTGTCAATATCATCAATTTTGTCGATATCTATTGGAGTAGAAACCTCTTCTACTTGTTTTGAATTATTCATTTTTAGAATCCATATCAGTATTTTTTTCATTCTCTGAATTAAGAGGATATGTTTGTATAAATCGAATAAATGTGATAAATCCGAGTATAATAAACAAAACACCCAAAACTGTTAAATAAACAGCAAATCCTGCTTTTGATCGCGAAAAATTCATTAAAAAGATGAAAATTCCGAATAGAGTCGAAAATATTCCGATTCCATAATATCGAGATTGACCAGTCCGATTAACAACGTCCATACTGGGACCAAACAAAATTAAACCTAGAATTATTGGGCAATATTTCCATATATTACCATAAAGGTTTGTAAAATTTCCTCCTTCCAAGACTAGGATGATCATAATCGAGATCATTATAGTTGAAAAAAGGAATATTATTACTCTAAGGAATGCTCGTCCCGTGTTTTCAGGTTTAATCTTGTAAAAACCTATTCTTGGATAAGTAAACCGTTTACGTAATCCATCTGATACAGATGGTCGAAAAATTTCTACAACAACCACCAAAATCAATGGACCTAATGTAAAATTAAAATTAACAATGCCTGCAGAAATTATCAATACAAGTCCAATGAAAATGAACGCAAAACCATCAATAAAATCAGTTTGATGAATTCTTTGCGAAATTTCTGTGAAATTAATATTATCTGTGTTTTTGGACATGATTCTCACCACGATAATGTAAATAATATTATTTTATAAAGCTTTGTATTGGAGAGTACTCGCTCAAAAGTTTTTCTTTGATAGATAGTGTAAAAGAATAGATGTTTAGAAACAACGGAATATTTCATATAAAAATCAAATTGAACAAAAACTCCACAGAGATTAAAATTTCAATTCTTGGAACCATACCAGATGATAGGTCAGGTTTCGAAGTTGTATATGCTAGAGATGTTAACTATTACAACTCCTATCATTAGCAAAACCACTACATTTCTACTGCAGCAAGCTTGGCTATTGGTTTAGTCCTTATGACAGCGTTTATTCATCTTAATAGTAAAATAACGGATATTTCCTCAGCTAGAAAAAGGAACTAGCTCCAGCTTCCCTCTTTTCTTTATATAGATATTAAAAATACTGATCTTTTCGGGATTCGGCAGCTAGTGTCTTTCTAATACGTAAGCATCACACAATCCCAATTTTAGGTGTTGTTTTATAATTACAAGTAAAGAATGTCAATTTTCGAATTTAACTACATTTTCGACTGTGCTATAATAAACCTTACACATGATGATTTAATGAGAGAAAATATGGGTTTGAGTAAGGAATTCCACTATTTGCAAGGCTAGAATATGAAGGATACGAAGAATATTTTTATTTAAAACCATTCATCCCGATAATTATTCATAGTGAAGAAAGATTAACAGCTTCTTCAAAGAGAAGATCTCGTATTGATGGGATAAATGTATCCTTTTCTTAAGAAGAGTTCTTAAGAAACGTTGGTTATACGACAAATTACACTCAATTAAAAATTCGTCGTCAAACGAGACAGTACTTCGTATCACCTCCTCGAAAACACATCCTGTTCCCTAAACATCGCCCGATGCCACGATGTGAGAAGGAATTCACAAAAATCGTTTGCAGTGTAGACAAAATCTACCCGACACCTCCGACTAGTCGATTTTAAGAAATTTAGGGGTGCTTTGAAATAGGCCCAGAAATTGCA
>JAEOSP010000721.1 GCA_016840305.1 Candidatus Hodarchaeota archaeon | reverse complement strand
ATAGTCTTCTGGAGCCTTTCCTGAATATTTCTCTAAATGAGCATCACTATCTGAGTCGCCTAAATTTAAATCCGCAGATGATGAGGATGCACAACAATCCAAACACATACAACATCCCTCAGCAAGTACTTCTGCTAAAAACAGCGCACCAGGTAGATTACCGTAACTTTTTTTCAATCTTATGAATCGTCTAAGCAATCTTATTTGTATCATTAGAAAAAACAGAAGAGAAAATGTAATTGAAATAATAGCTAATGTATTCATTGGAATAATCTCCCTCACTTAAAATGAAACCAATATTATATATTAAAATTTGGAGGAAATATTCAAAACACAAGTCACGAAAAAGATTAAAAACAGAAAACTAATGTTCTCAAGTATAAGCAATTAATAGGCCCGTAGTATAGCCCGGATAGTATACTCGGCTTCGGAAGCGCTCTCAAGCGAGTGTGCTGAAGTAACCGAGAGGTCGGCGGTTCAAATCCGTCCGGGCCTGCCATTTCATATCTTCTAAAAGTAGAAAATAATGCTTGTCAATTACAAGCAAAAAACCAAGATTACACACTATCTTTTTAAGAAAATATTAGTATTGATTTTTATTTCTTGGCAAGTAGTATAACTTCTTGCATCAATGGATGTGTAAAATTTGGTATTAAGAAATAGAGCTTTGTTTTTGCAATTTAGTTTATTCTTTCTTGTAATGAGTTGTTTTGGTATGCTTAATACTACAGTTTTTATTACTGCAATAGAAGATTCTCCCTTGCCAGGGTACAATCAAGAATTGATATATGATACTAATAATAATCAAATTATTATGTTTGGTGGAGAGTTAAGTGGTGGAACTGAAGCAGATTCAAAGGCAACTTGGTTTTTTTCAAGCTACAATCAAACCTGGAAGGAACTTTCTGGCATAAGTTCTCCTGAGGGTCGAAGTCTTCATCGAATGGCTTATAATACATTTACTGGTAAAATTCTTCTTTTTGGTGGTAATTCTCTTGTAGCTTTAGCTCAGTTTAATGATACTTGGGAATTTGATCCTGCAACAAATCAATGGACAGAACTTCATCCAACAACTGCCCCTTCTGCCAGAGCTGCTCATGCAATGTATTTTGATTCTGAATTTAATGAAGTAATCCTTTATGCCGGAGCTATTAACTTTTCTTCAGTTTCAAATGAGATGTGGGCTTTTAATTTTACAGCTAATAATTGGTATCAACTTCATCCCACTGGCGGACCTGGAGCAGGTTATGGGCACTCTTTTGTTTATGATGACGTGAATAAAGTTGGTGTGTTTTTTGGTGGGCGATTTAATGATGGGCATTTAAAAAATGATGTCTGGTTCTTCAATCGTTCTTCTATTTCTTGGACAAAGAAATACCCAACAGAAGAACCTATGGAAAGATACCATTTAGGTATGACATTCAATTCAAATGATGAATCCTTCATTATTTTTGGAGGTGATAATGAAAATATCCCAAATCGAGCTATGGATGATACTTGGATTTACAATTCACAAACAAATACTTGGATAGAAGTCCATTCAACACTTAACCCACCTGCACGCTGTAAACATAAATTGGTTTTTGATCAGCATCATAACAAAGTAATTCTATTTGGTGGAATAGGTGAAAGTTTCAGTGTTCCCTATAATGACTTGTGGATTTTTGATCCAGATTCAATGTCTTGGAGTCAAGAATTTACAGTAATGGCACCACTTTCTATTTGGTTAGTTCTCCTTAATTTTACTTCAATTGTTCTTTTTATTCATATTTTGAAATCTAAATTTAGGATGAACTATTAAAGTATTAATATATAAAACAGAGCAAGACGGATCTAACTTACCTCTTATCTCTCAATACTGAAAACTTCTTATATTGTGAGTAATTACTTATTATCATTATATTTTAAGGTGTAACAAATGGCTTTATTATGGTGGGCTTGGGTACTCATTGCTTTAGCAATCCTAGTTGGAACCATAGGAATATGTGTTATTGGTTATTTCGTTTTCCTCGCAGCTACTGCGGATTCGCGGAAATGATTACTAGGATTCACTAATGCTTGAACCCTCTCTAGAAAACAGTTAATTGCACCACTCTTTGTGGTGCTCATCTTTCTCTTTTATTT
>JAEOSP010000720.1 GCA_016840305.1 Candidatus Hodarchaeota archaeon | reverse complement strand
GGTATGATAATACTACTGATGTATAAATGGCTGCTTATCTCGTTGTTTCAAGCGCAGGATGAGATCTCATATCGAATTGATATCCATTATTGGGATGGATCCCTTCTCAAACATGGAGTGGGTAACTATGGGATGCACATTTTACAATGAATACATCTGAACAATCAGATGTAGCAACAATAACAGGAAACTATACGTTTAACCCTACATATAATGGTGTTTCTTCAAGCTTAGCGGGTTTAGAAGTAGAGATAAAATTTACAATCATGAGAAACAAGCATTGGGGAAACCTAACAATTTCATTCAATAATCCAACAAGTTCAACTATAGATATTGATGGAACTGATACTGGTAATCGCATGGGTTATACACTAGGTTTTGGAAGTGTTATCAATGGTGATCACGCTAATGATTATCAAGCTTGGAGTATAAATGATCAGGTAACAATAGGACAAACTATGTCTTGGAACTTTATAGAGTCTGACAACTTGCAATGGTCAGGAATATACGATTTACAATCTAGAGCTTTCGCGGGGATGGTTTATTATAATACTACAAAATATTTGAGACTTGAATCTTCTTCATGGGGTATTGAAACGCGTGTCTGTTATCCAGAGATTGGACTAACTTCAGGAAATAAGGTTTCTTACTTTTCACATGTTTATGGTGGATCATTAACCTCAGAATTAGAGGAAGCAGGAATTTCAGGATTCCTTGATAAAATGGGTATAATTGGAAGTGCCAGTCTTGATAAATACGTTCATAAAGTCAATGATGATGTTACAACATCAATTTATTTAGAAAATGTCAATAATAACTCAAAAGATGTCACTGTAAGGCTTTATTTAAGTGAGACTCTACTCAATGAATGGACAGCCATCTCAATCAATGGAAGTAGAAATACTACTTTATATCATACATTCACTCATAATCAAGAAATGGGATCTTATTCGCTACACATTGAAGTTTTTGAGGGATTAGATGTAGTTTTTGATAAATATATAACGCTAAACGTAATCGATACCTCGTTGACCTCTAAAAAACTATATTTATCCTTAGTATGGCATCAACATCAACCCTTTTATACTGAACCATTTACTGATCCTCCGAACTTTCTTGCCCCATGGGCCCAAGCTCACACAGAAGGCCCCTACCTTTGGCACATCCAGGATCTGTATAACCACCCTAATATCAGTGTTACTATTAATTTACAACCATCTCTGTTACAACAATGGCTTTATTCTCTTAATGGTTGGAATAACAGTGGTACCTGGACCACTGACTGGGTTGACAATATCAATCAAACTATTGATCTGCATTATGATGTTCTCCACAATACTACTAGAGATGGAAAATTAGAAATCTTGACTTCGGGCTATAATCACCCCATTTTCGCTTTATTAGCTGATTGGGGTTGGTGGGAAGATATTGATAGACAGATTAGACTAGGTAAAGCAATCTCTTCAGAACTTTTTGATTATCAACCCACGGGAGCTTGGCAACCAGAAATGGCCTTCAATGTTCCTGTAGTACCTTATTGGGTACAAAATGGAATAAATCACACTGTATGGTCTGATGTGAATTTAGGAGGAGGAAATCAACCATATGAACCATATTGGGTATATGATGAACTTTCTGGTGAAAGAATGGTATCCTTCTTCCGTCATACTGGTTTTTCAAATGATGTGGGATTTACTTATAATCAATATCAATCAGCAGAGGATGCAGCTCGTGATATGATGAGGTCTTTTATTGGAACCTATAAAAGTCAAGTAGTTGCTAATGATGCTGATAAAGTTTTGACAGTCGCTGTTGACGGTGAAAACTGGATTATTTGGGGAGCTCCTTCAGCTAGATATTTCCTAGATCATCTTTATACGGCACTAGAGGAGTCTCAAGACCTTGATTGGATTCAAACTGCAACACTTGAGGAAGCAATGAACTATGTTCCACCAACCAAAACCTTAACAGTAGATGACTTTACTTATCCAAAAGACTTTCCTGAACCTTATGGTGGTGGATCTTGGGTTGATGGTACCGTTAGTACTTGGTATGGAGAACCTGATGAGAATTTATTATGGAAATATATTATGGAAGGTAGAGATTTCTTAGTAGAACATCAACATGAATTAACACCTGAGCT
>JAEOSP010000719.1 GCA_016840305.1 Candidatus Hodarchaeota archaeon | reverse complement strand
ATCAGACAACAGTTGAAATTCATGTGCTACAGGGTGAACGAGAAATGGCTATTGACAATAAAACCATCGGTCGCTTTCATCTTGATGGAATAATGCCAGCACCAAGAGGAGTTCCCCAAATTGAGGTTACTTTTGATATTGATGCCAATGGTATTCTGAATGTAAGTGCTAAAGATAAAGCTTCAGGTAAGGAACAGAGCATTAGAATTGAAGCTTCAAGCGGATTATCAGAGAATGAGATTGAAAAAATGGTTACGGATGCGAAAAAACATGAATCGGAGGATAAAAGTAAACGGGATGAAATTGATGTTCACAATCAAGCTGAACAATTAATTTACCAAACTGAAAAGAATCTTAAGGAATTTGAGGAAAAATTAGGTAAAGATGATAAAAAAGCATTGGAGAATTCTGTCGATGAATTGAAAAAAGCCAACACTGGATCCAATGTTGATGACATAAAAGCTAGTATGGATAAATTGAATTCTGTTTGGAATGATCAAGCATCCAAAATGTATGAGGCAACAAAATCGGAAGAAGCACCTGATCAGGAACAGCCGAAGAGTTCAAAAAAATCCAAACCAAAGAAAGATGATAAGGAAATTGAAGACGCCGATTTTGAAGTAGTTGATTAGTACTAATTTTGTATTAAAAAAGCGGAAGGAACCTTCCGCTTTTTTTGTATTTAGAATACATGACGTGTATATTTATAGGTTTGAGTATTATAAAAATCTTATATGAAGCAATTCATCAAATTCTTAATACCAATTATTATTGTTTACCTGGGGGTATATATATTATTAATCCCGGGTATTTGGCATAAGAATCTTGAATCATATGTAAATAACCGATTGCTTGAAAACAGTGGGTGGCAGATGTCGATCGGAGAAGTGAGGGGGCACATATTATCAGAAGTCAAGGGTCGGCAAATTGAGTTTAAACACACTGATGGAACATTAGTTCTTATTCCAGAAATAAGAACTAATGTTAATATACTAAAATCGCTTGACGGTGTTGTTACAATAGAATCTGTCGATATAAATCAATTATTGTTTAATCCAATATTTAGCAACATTGAGAAGGAAGCCAGAACCAATTTTTACAAAAAAACTTTCCGAGGAATACCACTAGAAATTAAAAATTTGAATCTGGATGGATTATTAGTTATTTCTGTTAGGGATTCAATTAATACAATTCAAATGAATGTATCGAGTTCGGTTTATCCTGATAAGGATAATATTTATATTGACATCCAATATTTTGAATTATTACACACACAGACCAATAACGACTTTAAGATAGTTAACTCCAAAATTTCTATAAATAGCAGCGGATTACAGGTTCAACCTTTCAATGCGTTATTGTCAATGATCCCAATAAGAGGACAAATAGATTACAATTGGGGATCCAAGGGTAATTTTATATGCGATTTAAGAGTTAATAATGTTGAAATTCCTGAGAAATTATTCAATTCAACACCTCTACAGCCAAAGTTCTCCAAGCTAGGCGCTTCACTACTTTTTCAAACAGATTTTACTAATTATGAAGGTTCAGTATCTGTCTTTAATACACTTGGTTTAGATATGTCTGGAAATTTTTCCATAAGCAAGTTTGAAGATGTCATTAGCATCAGAAATATAAAATTGGAAAGTGATTCAACCGAACTGATTATCTCAGGCTCAATTGAGAAAAACGGTCGAATAAATGGCAATATGCAATTGAATGATTTTGACGTAAGTAAATGGATCACACAACAGCGCAAAACTGATGTCACAGGATTGTTATTGTTTGATGCCCAAACAGAACTTGGTGAAATTGCTGACCTATCCTTAACTATGGAAATACAGGAAACAGAAATATATGATGAGGGAATCATATCGGCTTCAGGATCACTAGCCTATCATGATAATATCCTTGAATTGGTAGATCCAATTGTGTTGACTATTGGTCCCAGTTCGATAGTTGCAGATGGTACAATGGATTTTAAAAGTAATGAAATCGATTTTGATGTAGAACTGCAAGAAGCTGAGGTTTTTCTAATAAACAATTTTTGGAAAGACTCATTAAAAAGTGGTACAGCAACTGGACATATGGAACTGTCAGGAAAATTAGCTGAACCAATCGTTGATGCAAATATTGTTGGGAAAAATATATCATATAAAGATTTTTT
>JAEOSP010000718.1 GCA_016840305.1 Candidatus Hodarchaeota archaeon | reverse complement strand
AGCCTAACATTCCAGTTCATTATTACACCTACTCAAAAAGAAATAATCTGATATCAATAAACTCTTTTATAAGAATTTGTGCCTTTCTTGAAGAAAGCAATTACAGTAGATTTGATTTTTTCTGTGCTAATTCAAATTCTATGAATTTTTTATTCTATCTACTGAATGATAGTAATATAATGCAAAATTATTCTGTAAAATTACTAATGGAAGACGGCAAGAGAACTTTTTTTCTTACTCTTGGTCTATAATCCAAGAGTTGACTTGTACTCCACCTAACGCCTTGATAATTCCTTTTAAGATATTTTTTCTGCTAAGGACGCAATCATGGGCATTACTTTATCTACATCCATAGCTAGGGCACCTTTCCAACTTTTAAAGACACCTGGTAAAGCAATTCTCCAACGATTGGCAACCTTAAATGCTGCTTCTTCATTTTCAATTTTCAAGAGTGAAATTCCCCAATTATCTGGAGTAATTATAAAGGAGAGGGTCTCAGATCCTTCTGTACCCCCTAATTGCTCAAGTTTTACTGCAACCTTAACTATTTCAGCTGGATTAAATTTTTCGTTTATTTCCCAATATATCAGATATAACATACTCTTTTACTATCATTTTTTGCTGATATCAGTTGATTTATTCTTTTGACTTGATATCAACATTATTCAGTAACTTTTTGACTTATAAGGTTCAATTCTTTTAGCGCAAAAAGATCGTTATACATCTTCGTAAGATTTGTAGTTTTACTGACAATTTCCTCTTGAGACATTTTTTTATCTCCATATCTTCAATAGTCAATGAGTAGGGAAACTAGGATTTTAGTATTTATAACTGACTTTTGAGGCATTAAATTCTGCATCTGTGAATGCTTATAAAAGTATCAAGCATTTTATCAGATTTTTGCTGTTAAGAAGGGTATATTAGCTATCCATAAACGTATTATCAAGAAATATTTGAGTAAAAGGACAAAAAAATTGAACTATATCTTACTTTTTTGACAGTCTTTTTCTTCTAAATGTACTAGTCTCCAACTTTAGTTAATACGAATGAATCAGTTCTTGACATACTTTGAGTCTTTAAATTATAACTTACTCTACTTATTAACAAAATAACAATTTTATTTATTCAATATTGGTACAAAACCCAAAATTACGTCGCAATCTTCACAAAACAAGGTGAGGAAAGAACCATGTTTTGTATCGGCTCGCTCAAAATTAACATTCTTATTTTTATTTTCACAGGAAGGGCATTTCTTATTTTCGTTCATATCTGTTTTATCAACCAAATTTTTCACCATCATAACAATAATGTTTAATCATTAATAAATTTGTTCTTCTATTCGTTTTCGATACTAAAAAATAGATAAAAAGTAGTCAATTAGCACAATTAGACACTACAGTATGTTAATATTAAATAGGTCATATTTAAATATCACAAAAAGACAAAAACTCAATAATTTTCAACTTAAACCCACCTGTTGCATAAAAACCGAATTCTTCATCTGGAATAATGAGTCTGCAATATCCACCATTATTTTGTATCTATTAAATTTCTTTGGTGTAGGGAATATTACATTAAATTGCTGAAATCGCCAAGCTGATGTCGCAGTTGTTGCATAAATCGTAATAAGTTTTAGATTATTCTTTTCCATTTGATTAAAATCTCTCTCTTGCTGATATCCCTTAATCAAGGCTTTCGCCTTACGTAATGAAATGGTATTCTTTTCTGAACAGACCCCTATCAAAGCCATTCCGATATCGAAGATAAATGGTGAACGAGACACTTCCACAAAGTCAATGATTGTTATTTGTCCCTGTGTTCCCTCTACAAGGTTATCTATGAAAATATCTCCATGAACTAACCCTCGAGGCAGGTCATTTGGAAGATGCTCTTCAAGAAATTGAGATTTTTGATTTAACCAATCTATATAGGGGTGAGAGGAGGAAGAGGTAGTTACTTCGGTGAAATAGGTCAACCCATACGGATAGACATCAGGAATACTGTCAAATACCGGGATCTTATGTAATTTCGCAATCATTTTTCCCAAACGTTCAAGGGAGGGTAATGATAATTTCCTCGGGACAAGACCTTCAATATAGGATTTAAGGAATACAGGTTTATTATCAAATTCTAGAAGGAATTCTCCATTAATTGATTCCAGCACTTTGGAGGTGTGAAAATTTTGAGCTTCCAAGTGCTGTAACAAATCCATTAAAGGTTGGATTTGTTCGAATGTTTTATCCTCACAAATTGTCAGAACATATTTCCCTTTTTCTGTTATCAGTAGAAAATTAGAATTTGTAGATCCACCTTCTAGTAGGCTAAAATCTTTAACAGGTCCTAAATTGAATAACTCACCAAAATACTCTATTTCTTTTTCAGTAAGGTCAGTATAAATAACCATTTCGATCTATTTAATCCTTCTTTTTTATTCTTCGACGATAAAGCAATTTTGTTTTTCGTGTATTTAAATGCCTTTTCAGTTAGAAAAATAGAACAATTTATTGAAGTAGTCAAAAAAAGAAAGATGATAAGTCACTCGATTTTTTTCTTGCTAGTAATTTATAAGACTGAAAATAACTATAAAGTAAGACCAAATAAATACAAAGTAAGTGAGAACACAACTAATTTAATCAAAAACACTAATATGATGATAACTCGATTCGTTGAGTTAATTGATCAAACAAAGCGAATTCAAAGATTAGACAACGTTAGGTACAAAAGAAGTACGGAAGTATAGAAAATGAGAGATGTAGTTATTGTAGATTATTTGCGAACTCCGTTTTCCCGCTCACGACCGAATGCTCCAGAAAGAGATAAATTAAATGATTTTAGAATGGATGTATTAGCAGGTCGATTAATCAAAACAATGATTGAACGGAAAGGAATTAATCCAACTGAAATAGGAGATGTTAAAGTTGGATGTGCATTACAAGTGGGTGAAAACTGGCTTTACGGTGGGAGATCAATCATAGGCTTGGCTGAATTACCAGAAACGGTACCTGCATGTGGAATCGAACGATTGTGCGGTTCTTCAATGACAACAATTCATAATGGAGCCATGGAAATAATGACGGGTTATTCTGATATTACAGTGTCTGCTGGTATCGAACACATGACTCATGTTCCGATGGATCCAACCAGTCCGATGTTAGACCCACCAATCGATATCCTAGGAACAGAAGAAAAGTATGCCCATTATGATTATAGCACTGGAGTGATGATGGGACTAACTGCAGAAAAGCTCTATAAACTTGCTGCAGAAAAATTCGGTTTAACAAGGGAAGATTTGGATCAATATAGCTTAGAATCCCATGAACTTGCTGCGAAAGGACAAGATGAGGGGTTTTTCAAAGATGAGCTTATGCCAGTAGAACTAAAAAACGGGGAAATATTTGATCAAGACCAATCTGTTCGTCGTGGATCAACCATGGATAACATGGCAGCTTTAATGCCTTCATTTGATTTTGATGGTGTTATAACACCAGGTAATTCTTCTCCTTTGAATGCTGGTGCAACTGCAATGGTCCTAATGTCAAAGGAAAAAGCCAAAGAATATGGTTTAGAGCCATTAGCAACTATTAAATCCATGGGATGGGCAGCAGTTAATCCTGGTATCATGGGATTAGGTCCAGTTCCCGCAAGCAAAATGGCTTTGAAAAAGGCAGGACTAGAAGTTAAAGATATTGATGTTTGGGAAATAAATGAAGCATTCGCAGTTGTAGCCTTGAATTGTATTAAGGAACTGGGAATTGATCGTAATAAAGTAAATCTAAAAGGTGGAGCAATCGCAATTGGCCATCCTCTCGGAGCATCAGGTACCCGACTAGTTGGAACCTTAGCACGGATATTAAACTGGGAAGATGGACAGGTAGGATTAGCAAACGCCTGTGTTGGTGGTGGCCAAGGAGTCGCCACAATTATTGAAAAAGGAGGATAAACTCCTCTTACAATTTTTTAATCTTAGTAGAAAAACAAAATTAAGTAATGGTGAACTAAATGAAATTAGATGATATAAAACATGTAGCAGTAATCGGGGCTGGGGATATGGGCCACGGTATTGCACAGGTAAGTTTGATGGCTGGTTATACAGTCTCATTGTATGACATAAAAGACGAATTTGTCGAAAAAGGCAAAGGTCGTATTGAATGGAGTCTGAATAAACTTGCTTCAAAAGCACGCATATCAGAAAAAGACAAAGATACCTTCCTTGGCAATTTGTCGATTACCACCAGCCTTGAAGAGGCGGTTAAGAAAGCTGATCTCTGTATAGAAGCAGCTCCTGAAAACCTAGATTTAAAGAAAAAAATCTTTGGTGATCTAGATAAATTTGCTCCTAAACATGCTATTCTCGGTTCTAATACTTCCAATATGTCTATAACTGAAATAGGTGCAGCCACAAAACGTCCTGAGAAAGTAGTTGGATTGCATTATTTCAATCCTCCTGTAATGATGCAATTAGTAGAAATTGTTAAAGGAGAAAAAACTTCTGACGAAACAATTCAAATTATGATCGATTTTGCCAAGAAATCTACAAAAGATCCTATTGTTTCTAAGGATAGTCCTGGATTTATCGTCAATCGAGTTAATGCGATCACAATGCTCTTTATTGATCAGATGCGAAATGCTAAAGAATATGAACCAGCAGCAATCGATGCTACTGGAATGTCGATGGGCATGAGAATGGGTCCATATGAATTAATGGATTTTGTTGGACTAGATATTGCTTATCATTCAATGAATTACATTGCTGATAGATTGAGTAAAGACTTCGCACCATCTCCTGCTCTAGCCAAACTTATTAAGGCGGGTAAATTAGGTAAAAAGACTGGTGAAGGCATTTATAAGTGGCCAGAAACAGGAAGACCTGAAATTGACCCAGATGTTGAATGTGACTTTGATATTATGAATTTAATGAGAGTACAAATCAATGAAGCAGCAAAAGTTCTGGAAGAGGGCATTGCTATCCGTGGACGAAAAGATATCGATACTGGCATGAAAAAGGGTATGAATGCTTTCGCAGGTCCTTTTGAACTAGCAGAAAATGCGGATCTAGCTGAGCTCACTGAATTTATGGATGGTTTAGCTGATAAATACGGATTAGAAGTCTTTCGTGCGCATAAGTGGGTTCGTGATGGTACCTTGATGGAACATACAAAAGAAACCGCTGCTGCTGAAAGTTCTCCTTTCGAGTT
>JAEOSP010000717.1 GCA_016840305.1 Candidatus Hodarchaeota archaeon | reverse complement strand
CTTCAAATAAAAATCTCGGCCTGTTTGCCGGGATTGGTTTTAGGGTGTGGGCGATGTAGGAGTCGAACCTACGACCCCCTGCTTGTAAGGCATGATTTTCTCTTCATCCCGTTTCACCACAATTCCTTACACTTCCGATAATCAAGATTTTATAGGTTTTTCGAGATACTTTCAAAAGAACAAAATTGTATATTTGTGAAATGAAAATTGCAACCATATTGCAACCGAAAAAATAAAATGTCATGGCATCAGTAAAATTATTTCTCTACAAACATAAAAAATTAAGTAAAGAAAAACACCCAATAGTGATCCAGGTTATCAAAGATGGTACTCGAAAAATAATCAGTATAGGAGAATCAGCTACAACGGATCAATGGGATGATGAGAAGAATATACCCACTACTAAACATCCTGACTATAAATCATTATTACTTAAAGTTGAGGAAAGAAGAAGCCAGGCAGTACAAGCAAAGGTAGATCTTGAACATGAGAAAAGATACTACTCAATTGAAGAGTTGGTTGAAAAGATAAAGGGTTCTGATAAATACTACTCTTTTAATGAATTTACCGAGAAGCTAATCAGTAAAATGATCAAAAGTGGAGGTATAGGCAATGCTCGAGTATACCAAAATACCCTGAATGTTTTTAAGGATTTTATGGATGATAAGGATATCGATTTTAAAGCTTTGAATTATAAGAAGATTAAGGAATTTGAGGAATATTTATATTCCAAGGATCGGAAAATTAATACTATCTCTGTCCATCTGAGAACTTTACGTGCCATTTATAATCGAGCCATCAAGGAGAAGTTAGTACGAAAGGAACTATACCCATTTGAAGATATTAAGATCAGAAGTGAAGAGACTCAAAAACTTGCCATCACAAAGGAGGAAATCGATAAAATAAGAGACCTGGATTTATCGAACGATAAAGAACTGGAGAAAGCCAGAGATTATTTTATGTTCAGTTTTTATATGAGGGGTATGTCGTTTGTTGATATAGCCTATCTCAAAGTCAAAAATATAAACAATGATAGGCTTAATTATACACGTAAGAAAACCCGGCAGAAATTCTCAATAAAAATAAATGACAGAGCCTGGCAGATAATTCATAAATACTCTGATCTTAATGATCCTGACAGCTATATATTCCCCATAATTCAAAGAAAAGGAAATGAATTCCTTGACTATAGGAATGCTATGCGGCTAACCAATAAGAAGCTTAAAATAATCGGTGATAAGGTTGATCTAACAAAGCCATTAACAACATATGTATCCAGGCATTCCTGGGCAACAATAGCAAAAAGAAAAGGCATTTCTATTGCCGTTATCAGTGAAGGTTTAGGTCATGAAACCGAAGAAACAACACAGATTTATCTGGATGGATTTGGAAGTGATATTTTGGATGATGCAAATGAGAAAATTACTGGTTAACTATTGTATATATATTTGATATTTATTAGCTTAATGATAAATTTTAGAAAAATGACATACCTGCCAAATACACTAAAAACATTTCATAAGTACTTTAAAAAATTAGATGTTACAATATTATTCACTGATCAAGAAGTACTTAGTATTGAAGGATTTGATAAATTGGAAGAAAATCCGAATATTATTCTTACGGATGAGGATTTCTATTGGCACTATGATGTAGTTGTAAATGGACATAAAACACCTCTTTCTTATTGGAATAAATTATTCACCCTAAGAAATCAATTCTATTCAGAAATTGCCGAACATATTATGACTTTGAATAATAATGCAATAAGACATTATTTATTTAAACTCAGACAAAAATTTATTGATTTTATAGAACTAATCTCGATAGATGAAGATTTATCAAGAACCGGAATGGCCTATGGTTATTATTTGGATAAGTATCGTCGCGAAACCGTCTTCTATTTGACAAGAACCTTGAAACATAAAAATCCACATTTTATTAAAAGAAATAATAAAATTCAAAAAAATGGTGAAACTTATACTAAACAAACCGATTACAAAGAGCACCATTATAGCACTTTATTTCTTGAAATCCAGGGAAGATTTTTACAGGAAATAATAGATTATTTTGATAATTACTTAAATCTTGCAGAGACTCCTTCAGATTTTACATCAGTTACTAAGTTTGAT
>JAEOSP010000085.1 GCA_016840305.1 Candidatus Hodarchaeota archaeon | reverse complement strand
TACGCGTCCGCTCTAGGGAGAGGACATACGCTTGAAGCCCCGTTCTATCGGTATCCGGGGCTTCAAAAAAAAAGTTACTTAATGGAAATTCAATTCGCTAGAATGAGTTCTTGGTCTTTTTTTTTAATTTCTTAGCATTCGACAGATGATAATGTAACAATTCTAGCGAAAAAAATTTGGAGAGAGAAGAGACTGTGGCTATTTCTTCTCTCGTTTGCGGACATGAATAGCTGAAACTGTCAAGATAATAAGTAGAGGCCAAAACTGAGGAAAGGAGTACTTCTTAGTACCTTGTAGGTTTCCACATTCATCTCAACACTAGCCGAATCGCGATAATTTCCAGCAGGATTGTCATTTGATTTTCGCCTCCCCTCTTTAAAGATTACGAAGATCGTAATTTATTGAATGTCAATGAATTGAAAATAATATCATAGTATCAACTCTTATCCTTGATAACTGGATTTGGGATTTAATAAAGAATTAAGCAGTTTATAAAGTAGTAATTAGTCTGATAGATGGAAAAGCAATGAACTCCCCAAACTTAAGTATATTCCAAATAATAAGTATTGGAATCTTTGGACTCATATTTGGACTCTTTGAAACAATTACAAATTTCTTATATCTCCTATCAAACAATAAGAAGTGGCCTCGAAAACAACATGGAAAGGAACTCCCACCTCAGGCGGAAGAAAGGATGGTAAAAAGGAAAGTAATGCAAATGTTATTGTTAGGAATTTTATTGTTATCGATCACTTATGTTTCACTTGTAATTTCTCCCCAATTATTTGTAGTAGGATCTGTACTTATTTTTTTCAGCGGATTACTAGATTATAGTAAATACCATAATAGAAACTTCTTAATTATCTGGATAATGATCGCCATACTCAGTTCTCTTTTTGTGTTCCTACCTGAATAATTGAAGATCGTCATTCATAATCGAATTTTAACTCATGATCAATTTTCACTTGAGCAGCAATTAAAAAGGCAGCAATAATTGCGAGGATTCCTGCAGCAGTATAAGGAACACCAGCTCCAAGAAACTCAAACCCACCTGGTAAGGATATTGTTTGCATGAAAAATAAATCGTATAGCCATCCACCAATGATAGGGCCAAAAACTGATCCAAGATTAAACAGTGCTTGAACAATCCCAAATTCTTTTCCCCTTACCTCTGAAGGGATGTAATCATTTTGCATTGCTCTAAATGCTGGTTGTAAAATCGCAAATAAAAATCGTTGTAAAGCAAGCAAGACTAAAATCCCGATTATTCCTGCCTGTAGGCCAAACAGTAATCCTAGAACCCCTCTTATGAAACCTGATGTTGATACTGTCAACTTTTTACTTGAATGATCACTCATCCATCCTCCTATCGGAGCACCTACTAGAGCAATTATACCAATAACTCCTAACATTATTGAAATCTCTCCAACCTCCATGAAAAAGTAATCGGCTAGTAAAAGTGCTGTTAATGGAAAGATCATTGCATTCCCAAAACCATTAACAACTGCAGCAGCATATATTGAATATAAGCTTCGATTGCGATAATTTTTGCTTGTGGTTACTGAAAAGGTTTTCAAAACGTAAAAAGGACTTTTGATCATTTTATTAAACATGGCATCAACAGCATGCTTGTATTGCTCAACTAATGATTGATCGTTACTGATTTTCGGATCTTTAACCATATAAGCGACAATCATCATAGCTATAAAGCCAAAAATCCCAACACTGAAGAAAGAAAGTCTATAGGATTGAATCACGGATACTAAGAAAATTTTTATATACCCTTCAAAGAGGATGAACCCCAAAAAAGGCCCTAAACCCATTCCTACCTGCATACTCAGGATATAATATCCTAAGTTCTTGCCTACGTTTTTTGATGATGAACTATCTACTATAAGTGCTTCTCCGACAGGCCAAACAGCTGCAGAGGCTAATCCTTGAAGTCCTCTTACAACTAGTAAAGATAAGAAATCAAAAGAAAAACCAAATAAAATCATAAGCACAGCATATATTGACATACCAACTAGGATTATTGGTTTTCTACCTGAGATATCCGACATGTCACCAAATGCAGGTGCGAGAAGAAACCGTACCAGCATGAAAGTTGATGTAAATATTCCTACCTGTAAAGCAATACCAATATCGAAAAACAGAAATTTAATTGGATCTAAAATCTCTTGTGCGTATAGTGGAAAAAATGGGATAATTACTCCAAATCCCACTGTTATTGATATTGAAGCTAATGATAAAGCAATCAAATTATTTTTTTCCAATGAATTGCTATTCTTTTGATCCATTATGAGTCACAGTTTTCTGAATGGAAAATGATCCTGCACGATGATGCAATACTAGGCTAAATTAGATGAAATAGAGACGGAATAAAATGTGTTTCGATTGATATAGTTAGAAATCTATTCGATGGAGTTATTATTGCTTCAGTATGCAATTTTCTATTCCATAATAAATTCTGGAAAAGATATCTGCAAGTAAAGAAGATATTAGTTATTATCAGGCTTTTTCAAAACGAATCTTGGCAAATTGACGACATCAATGACTTCAACCACTTCAAAAGATGTTTTTTCTATCGTAGAGATGATCCTCTCTTTTGCGAGAGGTACTGTTGGATTTAGAATTCTCTGAAAAATGGGTGGAAGATCAACTTCATCAGTAGAAAATAGTTCTTTCTGATAAATTTGAAATGGTGAATTGTCAGATGTGTATTCTAGCATTAAAACTGACTGTCCAGGTTTTAAAACTCTATAAATTTCTTCTAGCGCAATTTGGGGGTCGTCAAATAGGGAAAAAAGATATTGAACAATGATGTGATCAACAGACTCATCCTCAATTTCAAGAGCTAATTCTTGTTTGGAATCAAGACATAAAAAAGATTCTTTTAGTTCGCCGATAAATATTTTGACATCGGGGGATAATGTATTGAGATGTTCTTGCATATATACAAGATCATTGATTCTATCTGATACACTATCATACTCAGTACTACCTAAATCAATTAAAAAAAATACTCCGTCTTCAATGTATTGGACTCGACTTTTAGATGCAGGTGATGGAAAAGCTGGAAAGGTAAGAGGTTCTACTGATAAGCAGACTCGTTTAGTACCTTCAAGTTGGTCTTTTGTTCCTTTATCCATTGGTAGGATTCCAGTAATATATGGATTCGTTATCACCTGCATGACATTACGAAATGTTAAGAAAGCGTTTTGTAGTAATGCTCCGCGACCTTTACGTGTAATCATCCACCGTTCGCTACGGTCACGCTTTATGAATTCTTTTTTACCGAGATAACGAAGCATAGGAAAAATTTGTTCTTTACTCAAAAATCCTTTTTTTGGTTTTGAGGAAAAGAAGGTAGGAAAATTAAATGCAAAATAATCAACAACTTCCTGCGAAGTACGTGGTTCTTCGGTTAGGGTATGCAATAGGATCAATTGGCTAGTTTTTAGGTCATTGTTTAGAACCATGACTTCAAATCTCCCGATTCAGGTTGTTTATATCTCCGTGAATGAATTGAATTAGGAGTGATTTAAAATTTTCTCTTGCAAAAAAATTTTTATATGATCGAGAAAAAAATTTTTCCTCGTATCAATTACGATAAACGTAGAACAAACAACACGGTGAATCAAATATGGAAAACTATCCACGCTTAGGATTTTTACTGTCAATCATTGGAGCATTATTAGGAATCATTGGAGGAATAGCTATTTTTATTCTTACATACGAACCTTATATGCTAGCAGAAAGAACGTTCGCTGTCGCAGAGGAAGGATGTGAAATCATCATCCAAGAATATTTACCAATTATTGCTGATTTAGCAGTTATTGGGGGTATTTGTTTCTTATTAGCAGCTTACGGATTTTTAACTCACGAAGAATGGTCTGTTTCATTAGCAATTGTTGGAAATACACTTTGTCTATTAGCAGGGTTCTGGCCAACAATACCCGCAATGCAATTAGGTTTAACTCCCGTCTGGGGAATAATATTCATTCCTAACCTAATTATTTTTGTGGTAATGACGCACTATATTGAAAATATCCCATGGATAACAGTTATTTTTGCCTTATTGACTGGAATAGCATATGTTATGACCTTCCTGAATGGAGTAGCGAGTACAAATCGAATGGGTCTCTACCATGCTCAAGATGTCCCGTCTTTACATGCTGTCTTCAAAGGCTTACAACGGTTGAATTGGACCGCTGCTGTAGGATTTGGGATCGTAACGATAGGAATTATTCGTCGTCCAAAGTCTGATTGGGTTAGACTTCTTGCTTTTGCTGCTGCAGCCTTAGGTATTGCTGCTGGATATCCCGTTGCTGTTGCATCGTCAATTAGCTTTAACAAAGTATCAATGTTCTTTATGGCACCTATTTTAGCTACATTTTTGATTGTAATTCCCCTTTGGCCAAGCCTATGGGATCGAATTGTCAAACGAAAGGTAAAAGAACTTTAGTTCAGAGAAAATTTAAGGGAAATGAAGATTTTCATCTCCCAATCCTTTTTCTCACCACAATGAAGTATTGAATCATCACAAACCTAAGAATCCTCGGAGTTAACAATATGTACCAATTTCTAGGGTCAAAACTTTTCCTGACATTTCTTCAAGATAATTCTCTGACGCTCCCTTTTATACCCTACCTCGGAGTACCAATGCTCATTTTTTGGTTAATAACTTTTTTGTTTACTATCATGATTATAGATGCTAAATTAATGAGTAGAAAAGTATCTACGATTATTTATATTGTTACAATTCTATTTGCAGGCTTTATACTAGGAGGTTTTCCAAATGCAGTTGCACCTATCCAGCAAACAGTTCTTACACTAAGCGTTCAAGGAGATACGGAATATCTTGTACCAGGACTCATTGTACTTGGAATCCTTTTTTCAACATCCTTCCTTGTTGGAAGAATGTATTGCAGTTTTGCGTGCCCTCTTGGTACGTTACAAGAACTCCTCTCTAGAATCAACTTTAAATCTGAAATTAAGGCAAAAAATCAGAATAGATTTCATCTTGACATCTCATCAAAAGTTTCAAGGAAGATTCGATGGATTTTTGTTTTCATCATCTTTTTCTGTGCCTCATTTCTTGGAGTAGAACTTCTTTCTTCATTTAATCCATTCCCAGGATTCTCCCTGATAGCTTTTACCATTACAATTCCCTTCATTGGTTTAATTATAGTAATAGGATCGAGTTTGTTCCTATATCGGCCCTATTGCAGATATTTATGTCCTTTCGGAGCTGGCTCAGATCTTCTTAGTCGTAAGGCTAGAAATAAGTACGTACGTAATGATAATTGCATAGATTGTGGTCTTTGTGAAGAAGTATGTCCGACTCAAGAAGCTGCGGCAAATAGTAATAAGGGCGAATGTTATTATTGCAATCGTTGTATAGAAATCTGTCCTCACGACGCAATATCATTTAGCTTAGACTGAAAAACGGTTTATATTCAGGTTTGATCCTTAAATGTCAGATGAAGAAATTTTTGATACACATCAAAAAAATAAGGATTCCTTTGCATCAAAATCTTCTTCTCTATCTCTCTCAATTATTTTTGAGTTGATTAAAAGTAAACAGACCTTCCTTTTAGTATATACAGCGATGTTTGCTTATCTGATTAGTGCTTGGACTACTACAGGGATTGTCGTTGGGACGTTTTTGTGGCTAAATGTGGGAATATTTCTAGCTATTTCTGGATCAACTCTTCTAAATATGGTCATTGATTACGATATTGATGGATTAATGGAGCGTACTAAAGATAGACCTATTCCGTCAGGTAGAATTCAATCTTCAACTGTTTTAAAATACGGGATTGCACTTACATCTGTAGGGGTGCTTACTACTGGATTTTTCATAAATTTAGTTACAATGATCGCGGTTTTTTTCGGATTCTTCTTTGATGTTGTGATTTATTCATTGTGGTTGAAACGGAAAACAAGATACTCAATAATTTTTGGTGGGATTGCTGGGAGTTTTCCTGCAATTGCAGGAAGAGCGGCTGCGATTGGAAATATTGATTTGATATCTATTTCAATGGCCTTTCTGGTCCTTTGCTGGATACCATTGCACATTCTATCATTAGCGCTTATTCCGAAGAACCTTAAAGGCTACACTGATGCTAAAGTTCCAATGTGGCCTGTTGTATCAAGTAAAGAACAAACCATTCGCGTTATTTCGCTTTCTGCGATTCTAAGCTCTATTGCAATTGGACTAACAGGCATTTTACTTGAGACATATGTACTCCTTCTTCTTCCACTCATACTCTTTTCTATTTATGTAATTTTTCAGTCAGGACTCAATCTCAAACAACCCACAGATTATAGAACGTTTAAAATATTCAAACTGGCTTCCTTGTTTATGGTTTTCACATTCTTTTGGCTATTTATTGGAGTGGTAGTTTCTACATACTCTGTTTGTCCATTACGAATAATATTCTAATACAATACATTTCAAGCGTTTGAATTATGAAATCCACGAATTACAAGAATTGGAAGTGGATTGTGAGATTGTTAGTAATCTACATCCTTATTTTTACCTTTTCTCAGAAATCCTATTATAATTCTAGTATTCAGGCAATCTTACTGAATGATTACACTGATATTTCAGTTTCTGAAGCTTATACTATGACACAAAATACAAGTAGTTTATTTATTTTGG